>JASDWX010000091.1:0-13879 GCA_041890515.1 Alteromonadaceae bacterium | reverse complement strand
GTACCGGCCAAGTTAATTGACGCCGACCGGACAAGTTAGTTGACGTCTAATAGTAATGCGGACATTGTTATCATAATATTTATAAACAAATAGCCGTACCTGAACTAGACAGTAAAAAAGGTAATTCCTCAATGCCTATCATCTCAGACTAATGATGGAAAAATAAGCCGCTCCTTTACTCAGATTGTAACCGTTTAGACCCTGTTAGAAGCATTTGTGCAACTAATATGGAACGGAGCGAGTTATCAAGGCGAAAGTCTATTGGTTATGAATATAGTTTGTATTTGAAATGAATTGAGCTACAGGCCATGGTATTACTAGGTTTGTTAAGTTTTTACAAAGACGTAAAATAGAGATGAAATAAAGGTTTTTGAAGTCGTGGATACCGGAATCACAATCCGGGGCTCTACCAACTGAGCTATAGCCACCACTGATATTATTTAAAACGCCCAGTGATAAGGCGCGAAGAGTATATTGTATTTATGCGTAGGTTGACAAGCACAATTTTTAATTTTTAGCTTTTATACGCCACTTTTTGTTTTAACTATATTTATGTCTCATAATTCAGTTGATAGTTAACGTTCTTTTACTCATATCTTCTCCTACAGTACTTGAATTAATATATTATAAGTACTATTCAACTGAATATTTGGCGGACCTTATGTCACTCGAAAAAATTTCTGCGCAGTTAAATAACATCAATAAGTTAACTGAAGGCAAGGTAAAAAAATTACCACCGATAGAATCTTGGCACCCTCCTTATTGTGGGGAAATTGATCTACAGGTCAAGAGTAATGGAGACTGGTTTTCTGGTGGTACAGTTTTTAAACGACTCTCACTCGTTAAGCTATTTGCTTCTGTTATATTACGAGAAGTAGACGTTGAGCGTGACGAGTATTTTTTAGTTACTCCGGTTGAGAAAGTTAAAATAACCGTTGATGATGCGCCTTTTGTTTTAACACAGTGGACATGGCTAGATGAAAAAAAATCAATAATGACAGTGAGTACCAATGTAGATGACGAATTTGTACTTGATGAAACGCATCCGCTCAGCATTAATGCTAATGGTGAGTTATATGTATTGGTACGGCGTAACTTACTCGCAAAAGTGCATCGCAATATTTATTATCAGTGGGCTGATTTAGCGAAGGCAGTTGTCACTAAAAGAGGAACAGAACTCATATTTTCTAGTGGTGAACACAACTTCAGTTTAGGTCTAATAGATTGAACCTTTTTATTCTCAAACAACTTTACCGGTGTTTTTCAAGACAGTTGTCGCCTAAATTGTTAAGCAGCCTCTTTGTGTTGCTCTGGATTTAACTCCACAGCGCCTATTGGCTGCCAGTTTCGCTCTTCTTTTGACCATCGCTCTGGATGTTCATTTCTTTTTGTCTGATATAACACTTTTCGCTTCGCTAGTATCTCAACATCCAAACCATCATGTCTCTGGCATGGCGTCACAAACTTGATCCTGCTATGGCGATGCTCATTGTTGTACCAATAAACAAATTCTTTTACCCATTTCCTAGCTTCATCTAACGATTTAAAACCTTCGCTAGGCCAACGAGGATGATACTTTACCGTTCTAAACAGTGATTCTGAGTACGGATTATCGTTACTTACCCTTGGCCGACTACGTGAGGTAACAACACCTAAATCGTACATCTTAGCTCGCATCGTCAAGCTCTTCATCGGTGCCCCATTATCAGAGTGCAACACTACGTCTTTCTTCAAGCATTTCTCTGCCCAAACACTACGTTCTAGTAGTGCTGCCGCTTGCTCACCTGTTTCGTTGTAGTGAACTTCCCAGCCGACTACTTTACGACTGTATATATCTTCAATCATGTACAGGTAATAGTGTTGACCTATCACCGCTGTAGGCATGTAACTGATATCCCAACTCCACACTTCATTCTTCTTTTTAGCGGTATAACTTGTTGGTCTTTTATGGATATTTCTTGGCTTAGCTTTACCTCGGTGGTGCAGCATATTTTCAGCATGCAATACACGATAAAAGCTTGACTCAGAAGCGATATATTCACCTCTGTCAGCGAGTATCGGTACAATTTGGCTTGGCGGTAATGAAGCAAACTCTTCGCTGTTACAAACATCAATCACGGCTTGTATTTCAGCTTTACTCAGTTTATTCCCAGGCTCTGGCCTAATGGCTGTTGGCCTTTTATCTGCGCCAATCTCACCGTCTATTCGCCAACGCTGCAAGGTTCTTGTTGAGAATCCAATCACTTCACAGGCCTTATCTTGCCTCGCACCTGATGCTACAGCGTTGCTGACCAACTGTGCATGATTTTGCCTATCGGTCAGCGAAATCAGCTGTCCTCTTTGTCCTTCCAATAGGCATCGAACTTTTTTCCTAATACAAGCAATGCAGCGGTTTCGGCTAAAGCTTTGTCTTTTCTGCGCAGCTCGCGCTCTAATTCCTTAATGCGTTTTTTGTCTGACTTTTGCTCAGGCGTTACCTTTGCTATTCTTGTCGGTTTTGCTGTTGTATTAACGGCAATGCAAGCCTGTTTCCATGCTTTCACTTGCTCAGAATACAACCCCTTAACTCGACAATACTCATTAAACTCAACTTCCGATAGTGTGGCGGTTTCCAGTACAACTGAGAACTTTTCCTCACTTGACCACTTATCTGATGAACTTACTTTTGTCACGCTTAAACCTGATGTATTAAATTGCTTTTGCCAACTATACAGGGTTGAGATGTTTATGCCTTCTTGCAGTGCAAACTTTCTAACTGACAAGCCACTTTGACTAAGCTTGTTTAATATTGCTTCTTTAAATTGACTTGAATACCTTTGATAATCCACTAACTTAAACTTACCGCACCCTGTTTATTTATAAAATTAATTGAGGCGACAACAATCCTGACACAGGGGGTTACCTTTAACACGCACGTTTTGAGGGTGTTAAAGGTGAGGGTTTATGATTAAATAACGCTTGAGAAACGTCGTTGGTTTAGGTGTTTTTTTATATACGCATCAAAGCTCATGCAAATAATACGAATTAACAAACGTGCTTTTTGATCCACTCGAATAAAGTTATCTGTATTCTCAACTAAACCATCTTCAATAAAAGTATTGAGTAGCGCCAAGTCTTCAACAAAATATTCGGCAAAATCAATGTTATATTTATCATTAATTGTTTTTTTATCAATATATAAGTTACACATTAACTCTCGAATAACTTCACCACGAATGACGTCATCTGTCGTTAAACTAACACCTTTTACTTGTGCATTTTTCTTAGAGTCGATCGCCTTATAATAGGCGGGTAATTCGTTGACATTCTGACTGAATGAATCACCTATATTACTTATAGAGGAAACACCTAAGCCTAATAAATCACAACCGCCTTTTGTCGTGTAACCTTGGAAATTCCGATGTAAGGTGCCATCTTGCTGAGCAATAGAGAGTTCATCGTTTGGCTTTGCAAAGTGATCCATACCTATGAAGTCATAACCAAATGCACAAAGCTTTTCTATAGCAAGTTTCATTAAGGCAAACTTCTCTTGAGCATTGGGTAACCATTTGTCACGTAATTTACGTTGGGCAGCAAAACGATGGGGTAAATGGGCGTAGCTAAATAATGATATACGGTCAACCTCCATTTCATGGGCTTTATTAAGTGTTTTAGTAAACGTTTCTATTGTTTGATGCGGTAATCCATAGATTAGGTCGATATTAATTGAATTGAAGCCCACTTGTTTAGCATGAACAATAAAGTCGCTAATAAACGCTGTTGATTGCACACGATTAATGGTTTCTTGCACTTTTTTGTCGATGTCTTGTACGCCGATGCTTAAGCGGTTAAATCCTAAATCAAATAAGTGTTCGGCAAGATGCATTTCAATTTCTCGTGGATCAATTTCAATACTCATTTCTACATGCTCAGCAAAAGTGAAATTTTCTTTTAACAAGGCGACTAATTTTGTGATTTGGGTACGGGTTAAGAAACTAGGTGTCCCTCCGCCCCAATGCAGTTGCTTAACCGTGTAATCGGCAAAAAATTCACCCCGAGCACTAATTTCTTTGGCTAAAAAATATAAGTAGGTATCTGCTTTGTCACGGTGGCGGGTAACGACTTTATTACAACCGCAGTAATAGCAAAGGCTATGGCAAAAGGGAATATGAACATACAAAGACAATTCACGATTTGGTGAATCTTTTACTGCTTTAATGAAGTCTTGTTCAGAAAACGCATCATGAAATTCTAATGCCGTAGGATAAGATGTGTATCTAGGGCCACTCGTATTATATTTTGACAGTAATAGGGGATCGAAAAATTGATTTACTTGCATTGTTTGTTACCGAATTAGCGATTACTTATATTCTAAGTCGCAGTATAACAATGCAAATATTATGGATATTGATCGAACGCAACAAAGAGGAGCTATTATATTAAATAGCAATAAAGTTAGTTTGCTAGTGCGCTGACACGTTCTTGAGCATATTGATGAATAGACGTTACATCAATTAATATCTTCGCTGATAAATTGCTCTCAGCTTTCATCCGCTGTAAATCAAGTTTCATACGCTCATTTTTGGCGAGTTTTTTTCTTTCTTCAAGAATAGGCATATGTTTAATCTCATTATAAAGCTGAAAGACCGCTGGAAATTCTTCCGACAAACTTTCGCTAAGCTTTAAAGAGTCTAGCAATACACTTAAACGCCAACAGCCCTCAGCAATATCACATTGCTCTTCTTTCATTGCATGAGCGATTATGACGACACTCTTGAGTATCTTAGTGTCGTGCTTTGCGAGAGCAATTTTTTTTTCTTGTTCAACACGCTCTTTTTTAGCTGTTTGCTGTTTAAGTTGAGATAATAACTTCACAGCGTAGAATGCAAGCGCAGCAATAATGATTACAGCGCCAACAATTGCATAAATCCAAGGGTTAGAGAACATGAGGATACCTTACTCGAATTCAGACAAGTCGCTATTATCAAACTTGTCCCAAAGATCTTCACCAGATTTAGTTTTTTCAACACTTTCAGCTGGCTCGTCTTCATCTTCATCATCTAAACCGAGCATTTCGCGCAATTGCTGATGACGTTCCATTTTTTCATTATAGTAATCAACATCTTCGTTGCTGAGCGCTATATCGTCTTCTTGTTGATCAAGAATATTCTGTAAACGGCTATCTTCTTCAATAGCAGAAAGCTCTTGTTCTAAAGAGGTATCAGCTTCTATAACACGGATAGCAGCGATAGGAGAGTTATCAACTTTCACTTTATTTTTGACTTTTGCTTTAAACGGTTGTGGAGCCGCTGTTACAGGTCCACCAAGATCAATGAGTTTTTTACTACCAATGCGAGGATCTTTATTTTCAGCTTGTGTTTGCGATTCCAAACCAGAGTCAAAGGCTTCTTTTTGGCGGTTTCCCGCTTGTTTACCTGTTTTTTTCTTCGGCTTTCTATCAACCGGTACCAAGACCTTTTTCTTATCATCTTTTACTTTTACTGCACCAATTGAGCCAGCGCCTTGTTTTCTAGATTTCTTGTTACGAGACATAAAATAATATCGTTAATAAATTCAATGGGTGTATTTTACGTTATATTGCGGGAAACAGCGATAGGGGTTCATGATTAATTTTCAGGCATAAAAAAACGATGAACAAGTCATCGCCTTCGTAATAATTTAAGTGGTTATCCTAACCTATTAGCACTTCCTTTTAAGTCTTAACGTATTATTATTGTTTATGTTGCGTTAAATACTTAATTTTTTTATTGGTCATCCTGACACTTTATATGTTTGTCCGTATTGGTCTAAAGACCTAAATATAAAAAATCATCCTGATAATAACTTAATCATCCATATTCTTTTAAAATAACACGCTTCTAAGAGAATGTTTAAATGCTTTCCGTGCAATACAATCCATATTGTTGTTTAGCTAAAAAATAGCTTGGAAACAGTATGCCTTAGTTTATAAAAGTCGCAAGTTATAAATACATATTTATTTACATTTTATCAATTGTTCTATCTTAACTGTTGTTATTAAAGGTTATTTGTTTATTTTTAAGTTAATGAATAGTGATTTTATTTATTTTTTATGGCGAATGTCTTACGTAAAACATCGCTTATATACTACAATAAATTGATGGTTTTATATACGAAATTATTCGTAAAAACGTGATTTTACTTATTCATGGAGGAAAATAATGAATCTGAAGGCATTTTTATTCATTTACGGCGATTAGGCTTTAAATATTTTAGAGGATAATAAACTCAGCAGAAAACAATATATTTTGCTGAGTTCGTTTGCGTTATTGATGCAGTGTCCTACTCTATTTCGTGTAACCAAGCAGCGTGTTTTGGTGCAACTTTGGTTTCATCCCATTCAGCGATCATCAAAGGCGCAACGCTTTTAAGTTCAGCCATTTGTTCAATCGTTCCTGTATTCGCAGCTAACTCTAAGCGGTGACCATTTGGATCAAAGAAGTAAATTGATTTAAATACACCGTGATTGACTGGTCCTAAAACATCAAGGCCTTTTTCAGCTAAATCATCTCTTGCTGCAACAAGTGCATCAAAATTTTCAACTTCTAAAGCAATATGTTGTACCCATTTAGGGGTGTTCTCGTCACGGCCCATATCAGGTGAGTTAGGAATATCAAAAAAAGCCAGTACATTACCCATGCCAGCATCAAGAAATATATGCATGTAAGGGTCTGGCGCTTTCGTTGACGGAACTTCGTTTTCAGCAATGGCAACAGTAAGTTCCATATTTAAATGTTTCTTGTACCAGTCAACAGTCTGTTTAGCGTTTATACAGCGATAAGCTACGTGATGGAATCTTTTGATTTGAATCATAATACTGTACCTATTTTTTAATATTAACGATATGGCGCAATATTCCCACAAAGTAACTTTTGTTACTAGTTTGCGTGTTATTTACTGAAGATCACTTTTAGATCTTTCGTGTCAAAAAATTTACAGCTAACTTTTACAACGCCATTTTTTGCTGAGCGTACTATTCACTTCTGTAATGCCAATAGCAGCTAATGGTGAATCAATAAAAATAATTTCACGGGTAATTAATTGATCATCTCGGAAGAAGTGACAGGTTACTTGCGTGTTTTTTGGCAAATGCTCAGCGAGTTGTTGTAATGAGCTTTCGCTAACTTGAATATCATTGACGGCGATCAAAATATCATTAACGGCTAGCCCTGCCTGAGCCGCTGGAGAATTTTCGATAACTTGAGTCACTTTTACCCCTAACGGTAGTGCCTTATATTGAGCGCCAATATAAGGTGAATATGCATCATTATCTGTGGTGTCTAGACTATTAAGTTGTTTGAACTTTTGTGGGGAAAAGGCAATACCTACCTGACTCAGTAATGGCGCTAAATCTACGCGTTGAGCATTATTGAGTAAGGCTAAAAAAGATTCAGTGATATCGTCGTTACAAAGTATGTTCGCAATATTTATAAAATCTTCTTCGCTGGTACCCATACTGGTTCTACCAAAATGTATCCATAATTCACGCATTAACGTATCTAAACTGTAGACTCCTGCTGATTTCTCACGAATGGTTAAATCTAACCAAAGCGCAATTAAAGCGCCTTTTGTGTAATAACTGACAATATTATTAACGGCATCAGGCCCTTGTTGATAAAATTTGGTCCAGGTATCGAAGCTAGAATCCGTAACACTTTGCTTTAATTCCCCTTGACCACGATAAACCCGTGTGGCCGTCTTAGATAATTGCTTTAAATAGTCTTCAAACGTTATTAATCCCGTACGAAATAATGAAAAATCATCATAATAAGAGGTGATCCCTTCATACGCCCACAATTGTCGAGTGTGAACCTCTTGTTGTAAATTATAAGGGTGAAATTCTTTTGGCTTTATGCGACACACATTCCAAGCGTGAAAATATTCATGTGAACATAAGCTTAAGAATGTTTGATAATTCTCACTGGTTTCATCAGGTTTATTCGGATTCGGTAAATCAAAACGACTGGCTTGTAAAATTGTGGAATTTTTATGTTCGAGTCCGCCAAAGCCGCTACCCAATAAATGAGTGATAAACCAATATTCTTTGAATGGCGCTTCACCAAATAAGTTTATATGGTGTTGGCAAAGCTTGGCAATATCAGCCTTTAAGCGTTCTCTGTCACCAAAATGTTGGCTGGTAAAAACTAAATGATGAATAACCCCTTCAACGGTAAACTCGAAAGCATCAAAATTACCAATGGCAACGGGGCAGTCGATAAGCTCTTGATAATCGTTAGCGATATAATCACCAAATTGATATTTTTCAGTGCCTTTGGCTCGGGTTAAACCTGACGCAACTCGCCAATGAGTAAATTTATCGGGTGATGTTTTTATGATTGATTCGGGGAGTACAATAGACAACGAACACTTTTCGTTGGGTAATTCTTGTACTTGTAAGAAAGTCGAACTGCCATTAAAAAAACCACGTTCACTGTCTAAATACGCCGTGCGTACTGATAAGTCGAAAGCAAATATTTGATATTTAATGACAGTAAAAGTATCGGTAGCGACAAACTGCCAAGTTTGTTTGTCGGTTTTATTCAGTAAGACCTTCTCTCTTTCTTCATCTCTTTCTTGAACACCATTATGCGCATAAATTTCAATAATATTTTTGGCAAAGTCACGGATCATATAACTACCAGGTAACCAAGCGGGTAATGATAAATGGTAGATTTTACCTACTTGAGTAGCAAAGGAAAGTTCAACAGAAAATAAGTGGCTATTTACATTATCAGGAGAAATTTTGTATTGGATCATAGAGAGAGGCAACTAATTTAAGCAAAAAATATGCTTTAATGTAGCAGAAACACACGATAAAAACAGTAAAGCACAGAGTGAGGTCGCGCTTTACTGTCCAAGTTTTATAAAGTTATTAGCGTTTTCTTATCTTACTTCTATCGCTGTATTATGAAGATAGCGGCTAAAGCAAAATAACTGTTTTTCCTTGGTTCAAACAGACACGTTGCTCGGCGTGCATTTTAACGGCATGAGACAGTGCGGTTGCTTCGATGTCGTGACCACTATGCACCATCTTTTCAATCGTAAAACTATGATTAATGGCTTTTACCTCTTGAACAATAATAGGGCCTTCATCTAGATCACTCGTGATGTAATGTGCTGTTGCCCCAATAATTTTAACACCGCGCTGATGCGCTTGATGATAAGGTCTTGCGCCCTTAAAACTGGGTAAAAATGAATGATGAATATTAATCGCTCTCCCTTGCCATTGTTGACAAAAGTTATCTGATAAAATTTGCATGTAACGGGCAAGTACTAATAAATCAGTTTTATATTCAGACAATAACGCAAGAAATTGATCTTCTTGTTGTTCCTTAGTTGATGCTGAAACAGGCAGATAATGAAAAGGAATTTTATGCCAATCAACCAATGCTTCACAGTCTTGATGGTTTGAAATTACAGCAACAATATTAACAGGTAATACACCCGCTTTTGCTTTGGTTAATAAGGAAACTAAGCAATGTTCATCTTTAGATACAGCTATAACAACATTAGGAAAGTTATCACGTTCTCTTAACTCAAAGTTCATAGAAAGAGGTTCAGCTAGTTCAGCTATTGCTCGGCGAAACTGATCTATTGAAACCGTTAAGTTTCTGTCATCAAACGCAATGCGAGAAAAAAAGATGGCTGTATACGGATCACTGTACTGTGAAGTTTCAGTGATAAAAGCACCATGTTGAAAAAGGCTTTGAGAAACCTTAGCCAAGACGCCTGAAGTATCAGGGCACTGCCAAGTTAATATATAGTGGTTAATGGGTTTCATACTTGACTCCAAAAATGATAAATATGACGTCAGTGTGACAGATTTTCGAGTCAGTGATTAGTTTATTGCGCTATAAGCTAAGCACTGACTTTGTATTGGACATGAACAAGTTACGCTATTAATCGCCATTCTTTATTTAAGATTCAGGTTTGTGTACTTTGTGTAAATTTTTAACATAAAGTGCTTCAACTTTTTCACGAGCCCAGGGGGTTTTACGTAAAAATTTTAGCGTTGAATTGATGCTGGGGTTCTCGGTAAAGCATTTTATTTTGATTTGCTGACCAAGTTCAGGATAACCAAAGTATTCAACTAGTTCGGTAACCAGTGTTTTTAAGGTGACGCCGTGTAAAGGATTGAAAGGTTGATTGTCCATATGCTTATATCATTTGTAGAACATGGGTCTATTTTAACAGATTAAATTTGAAGTAGCTTTTTAAAATTAAATGTATTGATGCAACGACTGACCAACAAGTTTTAACTGCCGTAGCGCCTATTTTAGATGGTGATACTTTTGTTGGTGCTGCTGCTAGTGATATTTTTCTGGGTAGAATATCTGAAATTTTGAATGAGATTAATTTCCTTGATTTAGGCTATGCCTATTTGATGACGTCAGACGGGAATATTTTAAGTCACCCTAATGTGAAAAATGTAGGGAAAAAAGTCAAAAAAATAGTGCGAGCAGTGTGGAGAAAGCAACGATTGCAGATAAAAAAATGCAACTCATTATACATACGTTACATCAAGTTGATGACGAAAACCACGCCGTCGCGGATGCGACTCAACAACAGGTTAGTGTGATTAAATCCATCGATGAAGATATAGTGTACTTGATGGCGTTGAACCAACAGGGCGTACAGAACCTACAACAAACACAGGAAGCTTGTGATAGTTTGCAGCAAGAATTTACTGGGCTGAATGACTTGGTTGGTAAGTGTAAATCTTGAAGCTAAAGTTATCTAGCCAACGATCTGTGTTGTGATCACAGCCATTTTTAATGGTTCACCTTTTTAGATACTTTATTATGATTTTTAAATCGACATTCGTGTATGACATTTTCTGTTGTTATACATTGCGAATGTCGAGTCGTCTCTTAATTAGCAAACACGCCAGCCCCTCAAAACACTCCAATATCTGCGCTGCGCTTTTGGTTTGAATCATTTAAATAATAGCGTTTAAAGTGTGTCAATTGATTTTGAATGCCGCCATAAGGTATTACTTCTTATACAAAAAGCTTAGCTATGCTTCTCTGTGCACTATAACGGCTGTAATTTAATGCCAAAATGCCTTTACATGGCACACTGTATTGGTGCAATTATGCTCGTTTTATATTTGAAGAAAAAATTATATTTTAGTGAATTAAGGGTTTGTTATGAAAAAATAAGATGAGTTTTATTGATTATTTTGTTGTTAGTCAATCATATACGTCGTATCAGTTTTAATAGCATGAGTATTAAGTGCTTTTATAAAAAATACGTTTTATCACTTATCATAGAATTTATCATCAAAAAAGCCGCAAAGAAATCGCGGCTTTTTTTTGTAAGTACACTGACGCTAAACTAGCGCCTTACTTCAACAAAAAGTTACTCAAAGTAAGCGGTTAAGTCTTCACTGCCACCAATGTTCTTTCCATCAATAAACACTTGTGGAACGGTGTCTGAGTTTGTAATAGCACGGAACATCGATGTATTTACATCGGTACCAACCGTTAGTTCTTCATATTTTAAGCCCTGGCTTGTTAATAGTGCTTTAGCTTTTTTACAATAGGGACAATCTGGCTTGCTGAAAATGGTAATCTCTTGAGATTGAACCGCATTAGGGTTGATGTAACCTAACATTGTATCTGCATCTGATACTTCAAATGGGTCGCCAGGTAAGTCTGGTTCAATGAACATTTTTTCAATAATGCCATTTTTCACTAACATCGAATAGCGCCAGCTACGTTTACCGAAACCAATCTCTTTTTTATCAACAAGTAATCCCATTGCATCAGTGAAGTCACCGTTGCCATCAGGAATAAAGCTTATATTTGCTGCATCTTGAGCTTGTGCCCATGTATTCATAACAAAAGTATCATTTACAGAGATACAGATGATTTCATCAACGCCATTAGCAGAAAATTTTGACGCAAGCTCATTGTATCTGGGTAAATGTGAAGATGAACAAGTTGGCGTAAAAGCACCGGGTAATGAAAAAACAACGACTGTTTTATTCGCAAAAATATCATCACTGTTACGACTTGCCCAACCTTCAGCAGTAATGATTGGAAAAGTAGTGTTTGGGACTTGCTGTGTTTCTTTGTTGGTAAACATAGTAGCTCTCTTTAAATGATTTGAAATCTGTTAAGTGGAGTGATTATGGGGCATTAATTTAATTAAATAAAATGATAAAAACAGTTTGTTATGATTGAATAAAGCGATTGTAAGTGTTGACGATTAGCAATTAAACCGATTTTGAGGATAGCCAAGCATTAATTTCATCAACTAAAATATCAAGTTGGACGATAAGATATGCCGCTGAAACTTTTATATCATCACTATTCATCGCATGCGCTTGTTTACTGATTTCAATAATGTTTTGGGTTATTTTATCGTGAGAAATATAACGAGTGCTGCCTTTTAATTTATGGGCAAGTGCTTGTATATGCTTATGATCATTATTTTCAATAGCGTTTAACCATTGATTTTTTTCTTTTTTCCATGAAGCAACAAAGAGTTGTCCAACATTTTTACTCAATTCACTATCGTGTTCATTATATTTAAGTAATGTATCTACGTTAAAAAGAGTAAATATGTTTTTGGTGGATTTACTTTTTTGTTGTTTTTTTAATAACTGGCGATAGGCATTATTGAGCTTGTTGGTGATTTCTTCTTGCGGACAAGGTTTTGCCATATAATCATCAAAACCCGCCGCAGTGCATTTTTCTGCTGCGCCACTTAATGCATCAGCCGTAACAGCAATCAGCCAAAGAGGCCTAATTATGGGAGGGGTTGTGAGCGTTTTAGCAAGTTCAAAGCCATCAATATTGGGCATGTGACAGTCAGAAATAATAATATCATAGGCTTCTTTTTTATGTAAATCTAAAGCTTCTTTTCCGTCGTAAGCAATATCTGCTTGAATGTTTAAACGCTCAAGTTGTGCATTGAGTACCTTAACGTTAACTAAGTTGTCTTCAGCGATCAATATTCTAAGGTCTTTAAAACGGTTATCGTCAGTCGCATTGATCAGGCGAGTATGACTTCGACGATTATCAGTAGCACTCTCTAAATTTGATTGCTTCAATTTTAAAGTAAAATGAAAGGAACTACCTTGATTAATCGTTGAGTCAATTTCAATTTCACTGCCCATCGCTGTAATTATTTCTTGGCAAATGCTTAACCCTAAACCTGTTCCTCCATATCTACGTGTAATGTCATCATCAGCTTGAATAAAAGGCGTAAATAAAAAGGCTTGTTTGTCTGCAGCGATACCGATACCGGTATCTTTTATATCGAAATATAGCGTGTCGTAGGTGTTGTTATTAATAATATCACTTTCAACGACAATAACGGTTAAATCGATTTTTCCTTTATCAGTAAACTTCATTGCATTACTGAGTAAGTTATTGAGAACTTGTGTTAAACGAGTGGGATCAGTTAAATAACTATGCGTTATTTTTTGGTCAATTTTAAGGTTAATATCTAGCGCTTTATAACGTTCAATGTGATTAAAACCACTGATTATATTTTTATAAAGGAGATGAAAATTAACGGGTACAGATTCGAGCGTAAGTTTCCCCGCATCCATTTTAGAAAAGTCGAGTACATCATTCAATAAAGCTAATAAATTGGTGGCAGAGCCCTGTAATGTCTCGAGTAAGTCATTTTGTTCTTTATTTAATGAGGTAAAAGCAAGTGCTTCTGCCATCCCTAAAACGCCGTTCATGGGTGTTCTAATCTCATGGCTCATACGGGCAAGAAAGGTGATTTTGGCTTGTGCTGACTTTTCAGCTTGCGTTTTTGCTGATTCGGCTATTGCTAATGCATGTTTAATTTTGGCTATGTTCCCGCTAAGTGTTGTTGAGCTTTGAACAGGTTGTTTTTA
>JASDWX010000090.1:10324-13888 GCA_041890515.1 Alteromonadaceae bacterium | reverse complement strand
GATGAAGGCACGCTGCCACCCAGTCCTGGATTAGTTAATGGTAATTGCGTTGTAGACAGCGCATTATCAATAAATCCACCATCAGTAGAATTATAAGCTGCAATTCGTATAGCAAACTCATCTTCTATAATAGGAAGATTGACATAACCTTCAGTTTTATTACTGATGCCACCGCTCTTGGTCGATGACATACCTACCTCGCCACCGGCGCTAAATTCGTCCAATACCGGTTTGTTGGTAATAAGACGAACGGTACCTGCCTGTGAACTGGCGCCAAACAATGTGCCTTGAGGACCTTTTAACACTTCGATACGTTGCAGATCAACCGCATACAAATCTATATTACGACCTGGAGTAGTGATTGGAGTTTCATCAAGGTAAAAAGCAACGCTTGGCTCGCCCCCTATGCCTGCAAGTCTTACATCAGCACGACCGGCGGATACACCACGAATATAGGTTTCTTGCTTACCAGGACCTTGACCTTCAGAGCTAACACCAGGGAGTAATGCAATATAGTCTTCAAAACTGTCAATACCGAGTTGCTGAAGTTGTGCTCCACTAATAGCTTGAACAGCAAGCGGCACTGCTTGTTGGTTTTCTGAACGGCGAGTTGAAGTAACCGTTATAGTTTCGATCTGGCGTCCGCTCTCAACGTTCTCTTCTTTGAGTTTACTCGTTTCCTGAGCTTGTACTGTGCCATTGCTCAATGCAAGAGCGATAGCTATGGTTAAAGCTGTTTTTACAGGTCGGTTTACTTGATGCATATATATCCTTTGTTTATTATGTTAATTCTGTTAATTCGACTTAGTCAGTTTGAACTCATTTTAAGTAAATAATTTCTCAGTTCTCAAGCAAATCGCTTGTCAACCAAATGGGTACTGCCATTACTTATATAAAAACTTTTCATTCATTATCACCGAAACCACCTTTTGAAACGTAACCTGTATTATGGGTACGTTTCTGTAATATCAGCCTAATTAATATCCTAGAAAATTACTCTATTCCCCCTGAGACCTCCTAATCACCTTATATTCAGGTGACTTCCTGCGCTGGACAAAATCTACGGCTAGGTCTGGGTAGTCAGTAAAAACACCATCAACACCGACTTGATAAAGGAAGATATCGAGCATGTCGTCAAAGTTTGACGCATACCCTGGAATACGACCGGGATCGTTACGGAATGTATAAGGATGAACTTTTAGCCCTGCGTCGTGCGCTTGCTTAACCATATTAGAAATAATTAAGTGATCTGTTGTTGATTCGTCACTGACTAACATTGATTTCCAAGGACCAATAGCATCTGCATATTTTGCAATTTTTGCCATGGCGTCGGCCTTAAACATCCAGTCATAGTTATATGGCGTTGCTTTACCATGTTCATAGGTGAACGTTTCAAACCAGTCTGTT
This sequence comes from Alteromonadaceae bacterium, assembly GCA_041890515.1. Classification (GTDB taxonomy): domain Bacteria; phylum Pseudomonadota; class Gammaproteobacteria; order Enterobacterales; family Alteromonadaceae; genus Colwellia_A. The sequence continues at coordinate 12,481 of JASDWX010000090.1, read as the reverse complement.
TCTGCTATCAGTTGCACGAGTTTTAACTCTACCCCTAGCGCTGGCATTAACTGGTCGTGAATTCGTTTGATTTCTATTGGGTCAAAACACTGCAGGTAAATTTTATCGCTCTTGCTTGTATAACCGTAGGTTTTAAGTAGGCTTAACACGGCTTTGCTGATGTCTTTACCTTCATGGCGATGAAACCAGGGCGCTTTTATTTCAACATACAGACCAATATTTTTGCCCGTACTGTGATTAAGCCCTTTAATCAGTTCAATCTCCTCTGCCAATGTTGACACGGAAAAACTTGATTTGAATAAAGGAAATCTATTGGGATAACCTGCAGTTAACGATTCAGATGTTTTGTCTAAGGTAAAACCTTCGCTCATTTTTAACTGTTTTATTTCTGCTAGGGTAAAATCGATGGCAAACCAACGTTTTTGACCGCTAACTAAACGATAACGTTTAGGAAAACGGCTCATCACATCGGTGACTCGATCTAAATAATGATCATGTAAAACCACCAGTTGATTGTCTTTGGTCATGACCACATCTTGTTCTATATAGTCGACCCCCATAGCATAAGCCATTGCTTTTGCCGCTAACGAGTGCTCGGGTAAATAACCGCTGGCGCCACGGTGGGCAATGATCACTTTAGGTTGAGCCTTACGTTCAGCTATAGGTTCAGGCATGGGTTCAACTTTTAGCACGCTAGAACAGCCTGGGAGCATCACTATTGCACCCAAAAATAGTGCACTTAACAACTTAATACCAGACAAGCTTAATCGTTTAAACATTGTATTTCCTTGATTTAAAATAGTGACGATAATGCGTTAATTTTTTATTTGCTCTACTATCGCCTAAGACCTTAACCATTAATTTAATGCCAGCAGTGAGGATCAATTATTTCACCTAATTTCTACTGAAATATTCATTAACTAACGCTTATATTCCCATCCGTTTGTTTAGCTGCATGGTGGGCGAACTCATGTCGCATCGTCAGACCAATCAGTATTATCGCACCAATACAACCACCGACTAACAGGATGAAACCACCGTCCCAGCCAAAATGGTCTACCGTATAACCCAAGGCTATATTTGCCACAACCGCGCCGCCAAGATAACCGAATAAACCGGTTAAGCCAGCTGCCGTTCCTGCGGCTTTTTTCGGCACCAATTCTAGCGCGTAAAGTCCGATTAGCATGACAGGACCATAAATAAGGAAACCAATAGCGATCAAGGCCCCCATATCAATCAAGGGATTACCTGGAGGATTAGACCAATAAACCAATACGGCCACTAGCACTAACACCATATATAAAATTGCTGCAGGAGAGCGCCGTCCCTTGAACCAGTTATCGCTGATCCAACCACATAATAAAGTGCCTGGAATGCCAGCCCACTCGTATAAAAAATATGCCCAAGAGCTAGCATCAACGTCAAAGCCTTTCACTTCAGAAAGATAGGTAGGTGCCCAATCAAGTACGCCGTAACGTATTAAGTAAACAAATGCGTTAGCGATGGCAATAAACCACAGTAATTTGTTGTTTAACACATAACGGAAAAATATTTCTTTACCACTAAATTCTTGCTCATGCTCGACGCTGTAATCGTTAGGGTAGTCGTTGCGGTGTTCTTCAATTGATGGCAGACCACAAGATTGAGGGGTGTCACGTAACGTTAATAATATAAATAAGGCGATAAACGCAGCAAACGCAGCAGGCAGATAAAAGGCACTGTGCCAGTCGTTAAACCAAGACATGCCGAGAATAAAAATAGGCCCAATCAGACCACCGCCAACATTATGGGCAATGTTCCAAAATGAGACGGTTCTGCCACGTTCATTACCCGAAAACCAATGCACCATAGTACGACCACAAGCGGGCCAGCCCATACCTTGCGCCCAACCGTTAATAAACAACAGAATAAATATCATGGTGATGCTTTCTGTTGCCCATGGTGCAAAACCAAAGGTAAACATAACAGCAGCGGAGACAAATAAACCTGCACTCATAAAATAGCGCGGATTACTGCGATCGGAAATACTGCCCATCAGAAACTTGCTTAAACCGTAAGCGATTGAAACCGCCGACAGCGCAATGCCTAACTGGCCTTTGGTAAACCCTTGCTCTTCTATCAGAAATGGCATTGCCAAAGAAAAGTTTTTGCGCACCA
>JASDWX010000090.1:4086-10314 GCA_041890515.1 Alteromonadaceae bacterium | reverse complement strand
CCAGATAATATCCAGCATAACCGACGAATATACTTAAAAATATTCGCCAGCGTAGCTGTTTATATTGCTGATCAGATTGTTCAGCAGGCAGCCTTACGATATGCGCTGCGGGTTTAAAAATACCAAACATAGAAAATCACCTTGTCCAAGCTTAAATAAAGTTTTGTCTCAATACTAATGACTAATTAGCGAAGAAAACAAAGGTCCTATACGAAAATAGTCCTTTAGCATAAACGAGTTAGGTCTATAACCTTCACCCGTACACATCTCGAAATTATATGATGTAGAGCTATAATTACCGCCCAAAAATCGTTTTATTCATTATTTTTGTACTCATATACTCGTTCGTTCATTAGTTCATTAGTTCATTAGTTCAATTTTATTAAAATCGAGCTTATTTTCTTTTGGTGAACATTTTATCTCGCTAACCACCTTAAATTTGGTTAATAGAATATAACCAAAACAAGTAAAAAATAGCCCGATAACGACAGCCCCAACCCATTGAATTTGTAAGAAATCCAATTTAAATAATAGTGTAAGCAAACTCAGTGCAATGATATTACCGAAAAAGTATTTCAGTTTACCTACGCGATCGACACCCAAATTCAAGTTGTCGGTATATAAACGAATTAATGAATCGAGTGAGTTGATTACAAAGGTAACTCCAACACTAGCCATCATTAGATTATAAAACCCTGCGGTTTCCAGACCGTTAATACAACACGGCGAACCATATCGCGATGGGAATAGACGGAAAGACTAACATCGCCGCTAATACCTGATAAGTACGCAACCCACCCACAAAACGCGCAGTAAACTGGCCAATCATAATGCTCCATGCAAACCACCAGTAAAGATAGAACTCATGGTAATCATTTAACGGAAGCACAAATTCGTGGATATTACCAAAGTAGCCACCGAGCATTGAAATTGTATGAGCAAATTCACCGATACCCGAACCTTCCGTAAGAAAAGCGCCACACCACATAAGGGCAATTAATCCGATGAACAACCACGTAGTCATTAGGCTTAGTAAACGTACATAACGTATGTTGGTACTTGAATAGACAGACGAAGAAATAACAAGGAAGACAACAAGATAGAAGCTTCCAATAATAGATTTACCATCACCAAGTTCAGGTACATACCACGGCAAGTTGGTGAGTAATAAATAAGCGGTAAAGGCACAGGTGCCAATAATGACCACATTATTAATCAACTTAATTAACGGTATTTGAAAAAATTTCACATGCGGCTCAATAACACAGAAGTAAAAACAAGTTAAAAAGTAGAAAGCCCAAATAAGAAATGCCCAAAAACCAAATTCAATAGACAAGGCGTTTGTAAATGCATATTCAGGACTTGCGGCTAAATCCGCATAACCCGCAAATTCCGTTAACGGGAACATGATAAGCCCTACATCAAGGCCCGAAGTAAACAATATCGCAATAAAGGTAAATGTTTTAACCGGTGTTACACCCACACAGCGAATATTTCCCCAGCGATATAACACAAATATAATGGCAGCAAAGGTAAATAAAATGCCAGCAGATAACCAAGTGGTCATAACTGAGCCCCTATGCTGTTTTTAATAAACGTAAACACTTATTACTCCTCTTTATTTTTATAATGAGCTCATTCTGTACCACTTTAGTATCACCTCAGTAATACTAAAGCTTTAAATTCCAACTTGAGCAGCTATCATTCGTCACTTCTCGCGATAATTAATACCTGAATGAATACTCACGATTAAACAACGTTCAGTTTGTTTTTATACTTTTCTTTTTGGCGCATTAGCACGCTGTTGATACTGCCAGTTAGGCGCTACCTTAACTTCGGCGTGAGATGGCGTTAGTGTTTCACGACCAAGAATAAGATCAGCCGCACGCTCTGCTACCATTATCGTTGGCGCATTAAGATTACCGTTTGGAATGGTTGGGAATATAGACGAATCTACAACGCGTAATCCTTCAATACCATGTACTTTAGTATTTGAGTCAACAACCGCCATTTCATCAGTGCCCATTTTGCATGAGCAAGATGGGTGATAAGCACTCTCAACAGATTGACGTACAAAGGCATCTATTTCTTCATCACTTTGTACGTCAATACCCGGCTGAATCTCTTCGCCTCGATAGTCATCAAGTGCACTCTGGTGAATAATTTCTCGGGTTAATCGCACACAGGCGCGGAAACCTTCTCGGTCTTCTTCGTGCTCAAGATAATTAAAACGTATTTGTGGATGTGCTTTAGGATCGCTAGATATAGCTTGAACAAAACCGCGACTTTTAGGTTTGTTATGGCCAATATGTACCTGGAAACCATGACCTGAAAAAGCTTCTTTACCGTCATAGCGCATTGCTGCAGGTAAAAAATGATATTGTAAGTCTGGCCATTCAACATTTGCTTTAGAGCGAATAAAACCACAAGACTCAAAATGATTAGTCGCGCCCAAGCCTTTTTTAGTAAAGAACCAGCGGCTACCGATCAAAAATTTATTCCACAAGCCTAACTGACCATTCAGAGAAATGGGTTTTTTACATTTAAATTGGAAATAAAATTCCAGATGATCTTGTAAATTTTGACCTACCCCAGGTAAATCATGTTTTACTTCAATGCCTGCATCTTCAAGCACCTTTTTAGGGCCAATACCTGATAGCTGTAAAAGATGAGGTGACCCAATAGGCCCTGCCGATAAAATAACGTTTTTATCAACACTAACGTCGAAAATTTTACCTTTACGTTCATATCGTACGCCAACGGCTTTTTTACCATCGAGTAAAACCTTATGTACTAAAGCGTGGGTTATTACCGTTAAATTAGTGCGTGTCATTGCTGGACGAAGATAAGCATTAGCCGTAGAGCAACGAACACCTTTTTTAACCGTCATGTGCATTGGACCAAACCCTTCCTGTGCAGCGGCATTATAATCATTCGTTGCAAAATAACCGGCTTCTACGCCTGCATCAACAAATGCTTGATACAGCGGGTTTTTCATTTTATTGCCGTTATTTACCCCTAATGGTCCGCTTTTACCACGGTATTCATTACCGTCGAAAGCCCAGGTTTCAGCTTTTTTAAAATAAGGTAAGCAATGGGCATAATCCCAATCTTTTGCACCATTTTGCTGCCATTCATCAAAATCTCGCGCATGACCTCGAACATAAACCATGCCATTAATAGATGAAGAACCCCCTAAAACTTTGCCTCTAGGACAATGCATACGACGTTCATCAAGATGTGGTTCAGGTTGGGTTTCAAACTGCCAAGCGTATTTCTTGGTATTCATCGGAATTGACAATGCCGTTGGCATTTGAATAAAAATACTCTTATCACTGCCACCCGTTTCAAGTAACAATACACGATTATTACTGTCTTCACTTAAACGATTTGCTAGTACGCAACCCGCAGAGCCGGCACCAACAATAATGTAATCAAATTTTTCATTTTTCATGTAAAACTCTTACCTGTTACTTATCTACTACTTATTTAAATAATTTCATTGATACTTTATTGGCAGAAACTCACGCGCTTAAAACTATGAATTACTGTTGGTATCTCTTATCAAAAATGCTTTTAAAAAGGACTATCGAGTTTCTGTAATCCAACATATACGGCTTTAATTTGAGTATAATGGTTTAATGTAACAAGGCCATTTTCACGTCCGATACCTGATTGCTTATAACCGCCAACAGGCATTTGCGCAGGTGATGCACCAAAGCTGTTTATCCAGCAAATCCCCGCTTCCATTTGATGGATAACCCGATGAGCACGCGTAATGTCTTGGGTAAATACACCAGCAGCGAGACCAAATTCAGTGGCGTTTGCTCGAGCCACCACTTCGTCTTCATCGTTAAATGTTAGGACCGACATAACAGGACCGAAAATTTCTTCGCGGCAAATGGTCATATCATCAGTACAATCAGAAAAAATTGTAGGGGCAACAAAATAACCATTGGGTGCATTTTCTGGGTGTAACGATTTACCACCATGAAGCAAGGTCGCTCCTTCTTTAATACCGATATTGATATAATCTAATACCATATTTAAATGTTTTAACGAGATAAGTGCACCAAAATTAGTAGCCGGATCCATTGGGTCTCCCACTACAATATTTTGGCGAGTTCGCTCAAGTAATTTCTCAATAAATATTGGGTACACAGATTTTTGCACGAATACGCGCGTGCCATTGGTGCAAACTTCACCCTGAGTATAGAAATTACCTAACATTGCGGCAGAAACGGCATTGTCGATATCAGCGTCATCAAAAATGATGAGTGGTGACTTTCCGCCAAGTTCCATCGTTACATCTTTAAGCGTAGTGGCAGCACCTGCCATTACTTTCTTTCCGGTACCAACTTCGCCAGTAAAAGAAACTTTAGCAATGTCACAATGATGAGTTAACCAAGAGCCTACCTCGCCAGCACCCTGAACAACGTTAAATACGCCATTAGGAATGCCAGCTTCGGTAAAGATTTCAGCAAGCTTTAATGCGCCTAATGGTGTTTCTTCTGATGGTTTAAAAATCATCGAATTCCCACAAGCTAACGCTGGTGCTGCTTTCCAACATGCTATCTGTATTGGATAATTCCAAGCACCAATACCAGCGCAAATCCCCAATGCTTCACGACGAGTATAATAAAAATCACCGTCAACAGCCTGCTGATTACCTTCGATACCAGGTGCTAAACCCGCAAAAAATTCGATAGCGTCAGCCCCCGACGCTACATCAACCACAGAGGCTTCTTGCCATGGTTTACCTGTATCAAGTACTTCAATTTCTGCCAGTTCATCATTACGTTCGCGTAACAAGGATACGGCTTTAAGTAATAGTCGACTGCGCTGTGTAGCGCTCATCGAAGACCAAGTAGCAAAACCACGCTGAGCACTTGCTATCGTTTCTTGCTTTATTTTTTCATCGGCGACTTCAACTTGATAGATAACTTTTCCTGTTGCAGGATTAATCACATCGAATGTTTCACCACTGTCGTTCGCCATATAGGCACCATCGACAAAGTTTTTATAACGTATTAACGACAATTCACATCTCCGGACTGCTTAAGCAGATCGCTTATAAATTTTTTACATAATTGTTCAGCCTGTTTAAATTCTTCTTCAGGCTTTGGACTTAATGCGCTACGTAACCAAAAACCATCTATCATCGCAGCACTTTGTTTAGCCGCTATAACCGCTAAATCGTTTGTTAATAACTGTCGAAAAGAAAAAAGTAGGTTGCTGTATAAGCGTTTACTGTTGATATGTTGGAGCCGAGCTAATCCAGGTTGGTGCATAGATTGCGCCCAGAAGCTGAGCCAAGTTTTTGTTGCTGGTGCTGAACGTTGCAGGTGAGTAAAATTTGCTTCAATGATCATTTCAAGTCTTTCAGTCGCACTAAGTTCTGGCTGATTAACACGCTTAAGGAGTGCTAATCTCAATTGGTCTAGAAGATGTTTAACCGTAGCTTCAACAAGTTCCTGCTTACCACCAAAGTAGTGACTAATAATGCCTGACGATAAACCTGCGATCCTACTAATGGTAATAATAGTGGTGTTTTGTAAACCGTATTGCGCTACCGATGCTAAAGTAGCGTTAATTAATTGTTGTTTACGTACTGGTTTCATTCCAACTTTTGGCATTGTTTTCTCAAATTCTTTTTTAATTGAACGTTCAATTAATTGCAATACTAATGATTTTTGCTCTAATTATCAAGTAACACTAATAAGACAAGATCAAAATACTGCCGGAAACAGCCAAATATATAGAAGCAATCAGTATTAATAATTAGAATGAAATTTATCACTTTAAATTAAAGGTTCGTGTTCAAACTATATTAATTACGTTTTATTAATGAAAACTGTTGTATGAATAATGACGTAGATATCACAGGTTAAAAGTATTAATGATAAGGGCTCGGAATGATTGTGGCTTAACCATGAAGGCTCACATTCAATTAAATGCAAAAAATTCTCGCTTAAAATTAAGTTAATTTATTCTATATTTCAGGTTTATATTTTTTTCTAAAACGCCAATTTATTCAAAGCTACTGAGTTTGGATTAATATGTTGTTTCCCATGATATTTTGCTTGTACTGAAATATCGAGATGAGCGCAAAGCCGAAACAGTATTTTGTCTGTAAGAAATGAGATCCTGATTATTCATAGAACCTAAAACGACTGCCTTGCGATCGCCAAGAGTAATTAAAGAAGAGTATTACAGCTTATTAATACG
>JASDWX010000090.1:0-4076 GCA_041890515.1 Alteromonadaceae bacterium | reverse complement strand
TAAGTGAAATCACTGCTATTAGTATAAAAATACAGTAAAAGCGGTAATCACTTTGATATGAAGAAATTTCATTTATTATAAAAACAAAATAGTGTGTGAATCACCACTTTTTAAGTGATAATGCGCCATCGAAAGTCCGCTACTTATGACATCAACGATATAACATCGATTATATTGATGCCATTTGTAATAATTAAGCATTAATAACCCTTGATATACTTTCAAGACGACTTCTTAAATTACCGAAAACGAGCTGGCTCATCATGGCTATCCATTTGCCATTCCCACCATTCAAACATTCTTTTTGTAACTTAAAATCACTTAAATTTTACTCAAATCTTGATTAAATCTTGCTTAAATCTTGCTTAAATCTTGCTTAAATTTTGCTTAAATTGCAATATACAAATATAGTTAAATAAAGTATTGTTCAAAAGTTAAGGGGTTTTTTATTAAGGCAATCAATATATGCTAGACATACCGAGTATGGAAATAAATAATCGCTTAGCTAATAAATTACTATTCGTGATAATTGTATTTTCCACACCCGCTTTAATTAGCTCTCTTTATAGATTTTTTAATATTGGTTTCCAGCCTATAATGGGTATACAAATAATTATATACTTGATTGTGTTGCTTTTATTTTTTTTCGTGACCAAGTCATCTACAAAGTCAAAGCATATTTTATAACCGCCAGTTTTCTAATATTAGCCATTGGCGGCATGATTGAATTTGGCTTATTTGGTGGCGGTATACTACTGATGATTATGTACACGGCTTTGTGCAGTTTACTGTTTAATCGTGTCTCTGCATTAATGAGTATCGCTGTTGGTTTTATCATTATTTTGTCTATCGGCTGGGCTTATATTACGGGTTATTTCACCTATACCGTAAATTCTGAGGAGTACCACACTTCCGTCAATGCATGGCTTCTAATGTTAGGTACTACGACTTTTGTCACTACAAATTTATATATTGTACTCACCTTTATGTCTTCTCAGTATCAACAATCATTAACCGAGTTAGATAAACAGGTTCAATTAAGAACAAAAGCTTACGAAGCAGAAAAAATTAAAGCGGAAGAAGCTAGCGCAATAAAATCTCAATTTCTTGCGAATATGTCTCATGAAATTAGAACACCCATGAATGGTGTGTTGGGGGTGATGCAGTTATTACGATTAGAACACCCCAACAAAAAACAAATGTCCCTGATCGATACTGCCGTTTTTTCAGCTAAAAATTTATTAAGAATTTTGAATGATATTTTAGATTTCTCAAAAATTGAAGCCAATAAATTAGACATTGAACATATTGAATTTGAACTGCAACCTATTCTAGACTCAATCTACTCAAACGTAGAATCAGATATAGTAAAGAAAGGAATAACGCTCAACTTCATCAATCGAACCAGTAAAAAAACGCTATGGACAGGTGACCCTACCCGTTTTTATCAGGTACTACTTAACCTTATCACCAATGCAACTAAGTTTACTGATACGGGAGACATTAATGTCTATATTACTCAGCAGTTTGTCAATGGAGAATCTTATCTATCTTCAGAAGTTGTTGATACAGGTATAGGCATGAGCAGTAAAGAAATCAGTAACCTTTTCCAAGACTTTACTCAAGCAGACGCATCGATAACAAGGGAATTTGGTGGAACAGGCCTAGGTCTCACCATTGCAAAACGCTTAGCAACATTAATGGGAGGAAGCTTAACAGCTACCAGCAAAAAAGGGGAAGGGTCAACATTTGTTTTTATGATAAAATCTGAAACGATAATACATTCTACAACAGAGAAAAAAATTGTAAGCAACAACTTAGTCCCAGATTGGTCAAGTAAGAAAATATTAATTGCAGAAGATAATAGAATCAATCAAAAAATAATTTGTGCTATGTTAGCGCCAACGCATGCAATATCATGCTGTGTAAATAATGGTGAAGAAGCCGTAGAAATTGCATTCGAGTTTGCTCCTGACATTGTATTAATGGATATTCAAATGCCAGAAATGGACGGTATTACAGCAAGTATCGAACTAAGACATAGACAATTTAATAAACCTATCATCGCATTCACGGCAAACGTAATGAAAGATGACATTCAACACTACAAAAAAAACGGATTCGATGATTACATTTCAAAACCTATTGATATAAACCTGTTGTATCTAACCATTGGCAAATTATTTGAAAATGATCGAAGCGGTTAATTTACATAAACATGAGCAATAACAGGTTAAATAGATAATATTAACTAAATATGGAACAAAGAAAAACAAACAATCTTTATAGAGTCGATTAAATGACGAATGACTTTTGTTTCATAAAATCGATAAACACGCGGTTTTTATTAGGTAAATATTTACTTTGCACATACTGTAAACAAATATCACCTTGATAACTCCCTGTTAACTGCGAATCTTCCAATAACGGAATGAGTGTTCCAGCTTTAATCCCCTGTTGCGCGATATAATCGGGTAAAGAGCCAATACCAAAACCTTGTTCAATAGCATCTTTGCGCATTTCGCTGTGGTTAATTAGGTACGAACCCGCAACTTGTACAGTTGTATATTGATTTTTATAACTAAATCGCCAACGACTATCAGCCATGTTTTCACCTAAGCAAATACATGCTAACTCTTTTAAATCATCAGGGTGTAATGGTAGCCTGTGGTGGGCTAGATAATCAGGACTTGCACATACCACATGTTCAACATGACCAAGTTTAACGTTTACCAAGGCTTCAATTGGTTTGTCATTTATATGAATCAAAAAATCGACACCGTCATGGATAGGGTCCAAAATACGGTCGGATACTTTTAAATGCAACTGAATATCTGGGTAGCATTTTAAAAACTCAACAAAGAGTGGTCGTAATACCTTATTTGCTAACGACTTTGGTGCTGCTACTCTCAATAACCCACTCACAGTAGATGTTGCAGAGCGACTCGCACTAACCGCCTGATCTGCTGATTCAACCATCTGTTTACAATGATTAAACGTTATTGTTCCGGACTCAGTTAAAGCCAGTTTTCGCGTAGTACGTTGTAAGAGCTTTATACCTAATGCATCTTCCAATCTGCTAATCTGCTAATTTGACGGCTCACTGCTGAAGGGGTGACCCCTAGTTTTTTAGCTGCTTTACTAAAATTACCTTGCTCAACGACAGTAACAAGAATGGCCATATCGGACAATAAGGGAATTAATTTATTTGTGTCCATTAAGCACAAGTCCTATTACAAATTATCGTATTGTTTTAAATAGCTCATAGATTAACATAGTTACACAGTAATAAATAAGTTGCTTTGTGAATAGTGTAAATAATGAGAGAAAAATATGGAACTAGTAATAAATACTTATATGGCAGAAATTATCGCGGTAAGCACAATGGCTATTTTTATGGCTATATTACCGGGAGCTGATTTTGTAATAGTAACTCGTACCAGTATCTATAACGGCCGTTTAGCTGGTTTATATATGAGTTTGGGTATGTGTTTATCTGTTTGTATTCATGCCAGTTATTCAATTGCAGGATTAGCTGTAGTGATTGCTAATTCAGCATGGTTATTTTCGACAATTAAATATTTAGGTGCGGCTTACCTTATTTATATGGCTTGGCAGTTATTAACAACACGCGAGCTTTTAAATAAAGATCAAAATAATTCAACAAGACAAATGTCGCCATTAATAGCGTTACGTTTAGGCTTTACTTGCAATATATTAAACCCTAAAACATCGATATTTTTTCTCAGTATTTTTACTCAGGTGGTATCAATAGATACCCCTTTAATAATGCAAGTAAGTTATGGGTTAATTATTATGCTTGCACACTTTATCTGGTACAGCGGTGTTTCTTTAGTGTTATCACACCCAAGTATACTGCCTCGCTTCAATCGTCAAAAACAAAAAATTGATAAAGGGGCAGGAATCATATTGATAATAATTGCGATAAACCTTGTCTTAGTAAATTCTCTTTAAGAAAATGGGGTGTAAATAAAATTAATAACGGGCTAGTAAATAGAAAAAATGTTGCTCTTTACTTTTTTTCACCTCTCAGAATTCTTGGCACAAACGTATCA
>JASDWX010000089.1:0-14048 GCA_041890515.1 Alteromonadaceae bacterium | reverse complement strand
TCAGTCGTTCTTGGCGAGCACATTGGTCAAACCTAAATACGTTATTCAAATACCCTCAAGACATTCGCAAAGCTATCTACACAACGAATGCGATAGAATCACTTAACAGTGTTATTCGAAAGGCGATTAAAAAACGTAAGTTATTTCCGTCTGATGATTCAGCGAGAAAAGTGGTTTACCTTGCGATAGATGCAGCATCCAAAAAATGGACGATGCCGATAAGAAACTGGAAAACGGCCTTGAATCGATTTATGATTGAATTCGAAGACCGCTTAAAGGACTTTATTTAAAACGGGCAGTTACACAAAATCTGTTACAGGGTCTATTTTATCTAATGGCTCGTTTGAGTTTGTCATTAATACACGATCCTCAGTGACAACAAGCTCGATATTTTCATCTGATATTTTTTGGACATTAAAAATATCCCCTAACGCTGTAAATGATTTTTCACCTACCGTTACCGTAAAGGGTCTACTTTTATCTTTACTAACATTAAAGTTAGCTGCACCTTTTATGAGTGTTAATAAACGATTTTTTTGAATAGCTGACTTTCACTACACTATTCGTATTGAGCTTAATCCTTGAACCAGCAGAGAGTTAAAACGCGGTTGCTGGTTACTTTCAGTCTCCAATGTATTACTTCAAAAAATTGCCTTTCGTTATTGGTATCAGGAAAAGGTGTTATGTCAATAAAGGCGTTATCAGCAAACAGAACAACAGAAGTAAGGCTTACTGCGATAGCGTATTTAAATAACAAGGTGTTTTTTGTGGCTTTGGTCTTTCTAATGGAAATAAAGCACTTAATTCGTTTAAGGCACTTTAATCATCCGAGAGTGAAAATAATGAGTGACGATGAAAATTACGTTGCTTTGACCAGAGATACATATTTAACGTCTCATCTTGGGAGAGCACCCGATCAATTCTCCTTATCCAATGGCTTGCTTGCTCTTTGATACGCTCTTCTGTTTTATATAGAGACGTATCTTGAATAATGCGTTCAATATCATCAATACGTAAAAATCTATGAATATGACTATAAAAAGCCAAGTTTATTGCTTAAAAAACTGAAAGTTCATGTGATAACGTTGCAATAAGAGAAAATTACAATCCAGAAACAGGCCAAGTACAAGCAGCAAAAAACTTTAGTTGGAGTGCTACGCCTATTGATGTTGCATAGCGATTTTTAATGAGGAAGTTACGTAACGTTGAGGCAGAAAAGGTAAAAGCTAATGCGAAATCCTTAACGTTATATTACTGCGACTGTAAAATTAGCCGCTATTGCATTCAGCTTTTCACTGTCTTCATGTAATAAACGGTAAAGATTAAGCTGATTTTTTGCTCGTTCTACATTGTGGCTTTCATGTTCAACATGGAAGTAGTTGTCACCATCTAAATAGTCAGTTAAAAACCTGACGCCGAGCATAAAGGGTAATAATTGAGCACCAATAACCAAACTTTGTCGTTCAATTTCTGACATTTTATTACCAAAAACTTCAATGTAGCCTTGTGATAATGCGCTATAAATATCGAACCTTACTTTCATCTTTGTTAAGTCTGTACCATCTTCTGGTAAATTTGAGCAGCAAGTTCTGACCATATCGCCAAAATCATGCATAAGATACCCAGGCATACATGTATCTAAATCAATCACGGCTAGTGGCAGATTCGATTTAGCACAAAATAATAAATTATTAATCTTAGTATCATTGTGAGTGACTTGTATCGGAAGTTGCTGAGTAAGCTGCTCGACTTCATCAATAAATGTTTGTGCGGAAAAGCAAAAATCAACTAAAGGTTGGCATGACGATAAGCGTCCCTTAGCATCAGCTTTGATGACAGTTTTTAAATCATTTATACGTTTAGACAAATTATGAAAATCAGGAATAGTTTCTGTTAATGAAGTTGCAGGAAAATCACTTAACGTAGAAGTGAACTGCGCAAAAGCGGAGGCTACTTGTTTCGCTTGCTCAGGTGTTTCAACTTCTTCTACGCTAAAGCAATCGGGTATGTAATGAATTGCACGCCAATATTCGTTGTGCGCATCAATCACCAAAGATTGCTCATCTATAGTAGATATTTGCCATATTGGAGATAACAAATAAAGGTTTTTCTGTTTTTTTGCGAATAAATGCTTGTTAATTAATTCAGCATTATCAATCACATCTTTTGGTTTTTTGAAAACATTTTTGTTGATGCGCTGTAAAACAAAAGTAGACTTAGCTTTATCATTACACACTAAATAGGTGCTGTTTATTAAGCCGTTCCCTAAAGGAGATACCGTGCAGTTATCAATTGAACATCGATAATGTGTTAACACTTGGCTTAGGGTTTTGTTATCAACAACTTTAATCATCATTATTTACTGCTAGTATTTGTATTTGAAAAATTCAAAGACAAGATAGTCCTTTATGTGAAAATACCCTTAGTCGATTTTTTGATAAAAAATCAGTCGGTATATTAATTGAAAGTCCTATACATAGGAAGTTAAAGCTGCAGCTTTCCTTATCTTTACGCTAAGTTAATGTCTTAAATTCAGTTATATCTGACTTATGTTGAGATACACTTAACCGTCAGTAGTAATTTTCCAGAGTTATTGCCGTAATATCGCTCCAAGTCATTTGCAAATGCGCAAAACTCTCCAGATTTAGACGCTGTAAAGTGAGCTAATTCACTCCCTATTAGAAAAGTATTATCACGTGCTGTCCCAATCGAACCAATAAGGCTAAACCACTTCGCGTCAGGAAAACGTTTAAACGGCGCCATTAACGCGAGAGCAATTTCTTTCAAACCTAACGATACGTCACCTCTATCCCAGCCATTAGCATCAGAATATATGTTGGCATTTAACCATTGCTGATGTTCATCATCAGCAATCTTTTCAACAGTAAATTGATATGATTTTCCTTTCTCTAACATCAGCGCTGTATGATTATTAGGCTCGTAGGCAAAAATAGGGACGATTACGGACTGATCCACCTCAAGTGTTTTTAAGTTTCGTTTGGCGAATAAAATATGATCTTTAAAGCCTTGAACCGTGACTATTTCACCGCTTGGATAAATGATTTTATGTTGAACACCCTTTAATGTATTGGGTCGATAATTACTATCACCATTAATCCTTTGTGCTACAGAATGATTAACTATTGGTGATTTTTTCGTGATTTTGTCATTAGCGATAACGCAACAACGTCGGTCTGTTAAGGTAAACCAGTCAATACCGGGAAGGCGGTTTTGTTGATGATTTTTGCCGAAAATATTAGGTGTGATAATAACATCATCAACACTTATATTATATTTGACATTTTCAGGTGGCAGAGTCGTAAAGTCGATGTCATCAACCGTTTTTAAGGTTAATTTAATAGGAAGATCTTCAAGCCAATTCAACATGAATCGAAAAGATATATCAGATAAGCCGTCTCGATAATAGCCACCGCCAACATCTGAATGTGCACCAGAAAACCAAACTTCTAAAATACGTTCATCGAAGTTCATTAGTGTCGGTTGAAATGCTTTTCTTTTATCATCAAGCGAGACCATATGTAGCGCTTTTTTCACCGTCGGCGCAAGAGTGTGACCATGCTCAAAAATAACGTCAGACTTTGGACGATCTTTCTTGCCCAGGTTCGGTAACCCAATAGATGCAACGGTCTCAAAAATTGCTTGATAAATTTTAATATCAGGCATGTCTTTACTCATAATCGAACAAAAGCGCCTTGCTAAAGCTCCACCACGACTAAAACCCGTTAAAAGCACTTCATCGCCTTCTTGGAAATGTTGAATAAAATCGGCTTTTGCTTGATTAAGAATATGGGCTATGTCAGATTTTTCGGGAGATATTAATGCATTAAGTGTACGGCGTAATTTACTCCCGTAAGTACCAACGCCAGAGTAGTAAAAACATTTTTGGCTGCTATCTTTCCAGCCACTTGCCTGACCAGAAGTGCTTTTTAAGTTACCACCACACAGTAAATGAAACTTAAGAATATTGGTCATGTTGTCATCTTTTTTCGTACCTTGACCGTTGATACTCTGCTCAGCATCACTCGGTTCATTGGAAGTGCCATCAAAATTGAAAATAAGTAATGTTGACATGACTGGCTCCTTATTCTAATCAATTTATTATCACAAAAAACAAGCATAGTTAAGGCTAAACGATATTCCCATGGTTACGACATATAGATTGATTTTTACTGCTCGTTTTCAGTATTTGTTTGAGCGGGAAATAATAAACTAAATCGAGCCCCAGGGAGAATAATACCGGCATCGGCATTAATACGTCCTTGATGCCAATCCATTACTTTAGCGCTGATAGCAAGACCTAATCCAAAATGTCCTTGCTCGCGAGAACGTGAACTGTCGAGCTTTATAAAGGGAGAGAATATTACGTCTCGTTTATCTTTAGGTATACCTTTACCGTCATCTTCTACCGCTATTGAAAACGCTTGATTATTGATCTCTATCGACAATATCACTTTTGAATCCGCATGTTGAATTGCATTGCTGACCAAGTTTAGTAAAGCACGATAACACCAATGAAAGTCTAACGAATAGAATTTTTCCGTTGCTAATCGCTCACACGATAACTTGATATTATGTTGTTCAGCCAATGATTGGCAGTCGTTAGTCACCACTTCAATTAGGTTATTTACGTCAATTAAATCAGGTTTCAAATGAAAACTTTGTCGTTCCATACCGGCATAATCAAGAAAAGCCGTAGTCATATCTTCCATTCGCGTTAATTCAACTTCCATGCGTGAAAGGTAGTTGTTTTTTTTCGTTAAGTCATCACAATCTAATGCAGCTTCAACGCCGAATCGTAAACATGACATCGGCGTTCGAATATCATGAGAAATACTTCGAGCAAGAATTTTATTATCAGCAACCAATTTTTCTATACGTGCTGCCATATTATTAAAGCTACTTTCTAATGTGTTTATATAAGAAAAACGGTTATAAGGTACACGTATTGAAAGATCACCGGCGCCAATTTTCGCTGCTGAAAAAGTGAGTAAATAAAGACGGCGTGTTAAAGGCAATAACCACAGTAATATAATGCCACAAATGCCTAAATAGAGAATTAACGTAAACAGAAGGTTCTCTTGTTCATTTTCTGAGACCATCAAAGGTAACTGTAAATGTATTAGCGCTTCGGGGTGTAAGGTTATTTTTCTTAACAAATAAGCATCAGCACTAGAGGCTAATAGTAAACCGCCTGGCTGTGAAAGTTGTGGGAGTAAAGATTGAGGAAGGGCAATGTTATCAGTACTTTCAAGGGATACTTTAACTTGATAATATTGGGCTAGCTCGTTGGCTTTTTGCAATAAATCAGTAACATTTACGTTTGATAATTGCTTTTCAAAGCCATCAATTAATTTCTGGTAAACAACTAATTCAGTATTTTCATGTTCATTTCCTTGCTTAGCAACAAGTTTGTCCAAGCCCCAATTTATGATGAATAATGCGCCTAATACCGCAGCTACCATACTGATATACAAGCGCTTCATAAAATTTACTCAGCCCAAGCGTCGGCGACAAATAAGTAGCCTTTGCCCCACACCGTTTTAAATTTTTGTGGCTTTTGAGGATCGTCATTAAATATTTTACGTAGTGTTGAAAGCATGACATCAAAACGACGATCTTGTCCGTCATATTCTCGTCCTTTTAACGCTTTAAATACGGTATCTCTATCAACTACTTCTCCAGCATGGCTGGCTAAAAATGTTAAAAAGGCAAATAAGCTTGTCGATAGTTCAATTTCTTCATTTTTATAAGTGACCCTTTTAGCTTCGCCATTAATAATGAGTGAGCCGTGCGTAATAACTTGTGTAGAAGCTTCTGTTGGTAGGTTATGTTTTAATGCGCCGGTAATTCGAGCAAGTAATGCACGTGGGCGAACAGGTTTTATCACGTAATCATTAGCCCCTGCTTCTAAGCCAATAACTTCATCAAACTCATCCGCTCTAGCGGTTAGCATAATTATCGGTAGCTGGCTTTCTTGGCGAATAAGTCGACACACTTCAATGCCATTTAAACCGGGTAGCATGATATCGAGCAAGACCAATTGTGGATCAAACTTGGCCATAGCAGCCATAACTAAATCACCACGGGCTACGTGATCTACAATAAAATTTTGTTCGCGAAGATATTCACAAACCCAATCAGCCAAGGTTAAATCGTCTTCCACTAGTAAGATTCGACTTGTCATTTTATTTCCTTTTACCATGTGAGACTGGGGTTAAAATATACGCCAGCGACGTTTTCTTGCGGTGGGTTTGTGCACCCAACTAACTTCTACTGCAGTTTCTGCAATAACTTGATTGTCTTTTGATGACATCAATTGAAATTCAATTTTTTTATTTGACTCAAAATTGAATACAATTTGGTTACCATTACTGCTTTTCCAGCACTGTACACTTTGCAGCAGTGCGATATCTATGTCCGGTTGTTTTATATAAATACAATAATCTTGTTTAATGTGGCTAGACCAATTAAGTTTTACGCTGGCATAACAAGTTCTCCCATGGCGCAAAGCAATACAATTTGCGGGTTGCGCCGAAAAAACCAAGGGAGTCACAGACAATGGGTTTACGTTATTTGTTTTTTTATTTGTCTCATTCGTTGTTTCTTCAGCCAAACTAGGCTGTAAACTGGCAAGAAAACAACTTAACATTAACCATTTTTTAGCATGTCCATTGCTAAAGTTAAAAGACATAGAGAACCCCTAACATCACCTCAGTTAAGTATTGTTTACCGACTATAGGGCTTTTTTTAATGGCGGTTGAATAATAGCTTTGTGTTATACCCGCGCTGAAAGACCATTTTTTAGAAATAGGGTGGCGAACAAAAATCTCTAATTGTGCTTTGTAACTACTCCCTGGTTTATAAAAAGAGCGTTGTTCAGAAACTTCATTTTTATCTACCCCAAAAAAGTAATTAGTAACACCTTTAGAATAATGAATAAAACCTGCGCCTAGATAAATATCCCAGTTTCTATAAGGAACTAACTGGCTATAAAAAACATCAACTACCCCACCTTCAGTGCTAAGTGCTGCTATATCAACAGATAAAATTGAATCCTCATAAAAATGCGAATAACGAAAACCTAATCCTTCCCCAAAGTTTCTTTCTTTGAGTCCTTCTAAAGTCGGTATCTCTTGATGACTATTGTTTATGATGTCTTTAGGGTTATAACCGGGTACATAAGTTTTATGAAGAATATCGAGTTCCCAGTTGTCTTCAACAATAAGTTCATAACCTATTTCGCCTCCTAATGTTACGGTATCTGAGCGACGATGATTGGATTGAATAAAAAAACCTTTATAGTAAACATCAAACAACAATGAAATATTGAGATAATCAGCCAATTTTGACTGTTTATTATCTTTTAACAGGCTTTGTTCATAAATACCTGAAATTCCGCCCATCGCTTGCCAGCTAAATGTTTTATCGAAAATAGTGGTTTCATTTTTATGCTGTGGATCTGCCGCATATATTGATACTGAAAAAAACACCAAAAGTAATGACAGGATATGACTTTTATAAGCTATTAAGGCAGTTCTTAACATTGTTTGAACCCTATTAATGGCTTGTTATTAGAAAGATATTTTTTCATTATGTTTGGATAAATTATTATTATTACTCACAGAACTAAATGTTATCAAATGTAACTAAGTTTTGTCAGACATATAGGGGGTTAAAATGTTTAAAAATTGTAAGCAATTACATTGAGCTACCCATGAACATAAAATGATGCTATTGCAAATACCTAAAATTAGAGTTTAGAAATAAAATGACCACTATATTTTAATAATGTGAATTTTGTATGTAAAAGTGGTTAACGTTACTTTTTATAAATTTGTCTAGGTGAATGTAGTGTTAATCGCTTAAAATGAAAATTATTGTAACCACTGTACTGACGAAGATATGATCTCTAGCCGTAAAAAAAATGAAGCCGAATTAGTTTTAGCATTCAAATCTCTATTGAAAGATCAATGTTACGGTTCGCAAAGTCAGCTAGCAGACGCTTTAGACAAGCAAGGTTTTAAAAACATGTCTCAGGCGAAAATATCTCGTCTGTTGTCTAAGCTTGGCGCAGTTAAAATGCGCAATGCGAATACAGAAGT
Source organism: Alteromonadaceae bacterium (assembly GCA_041890515.1). GTDB lineage: Bacteria > Pseudomonadota > Gammaproteobacteria > Enterobacterales > Alteromonadaceae > Colwellia_A. The sequence goes on along the minus strand of JASDWX010000089.1, from coordinate 5,925 downwards.
CGTTTATATTTTACCAGACGAACTTGCCGTGCCGAAATCAAAGCAGTCAATTCAGTCAGTTGTTGTCAGTGTTAAGCACAATAATATGCAAATCATTTTGAAAACAGGTATTGGCGGTGCGCCATTGATTTCAAGAATGTTAGACAGCTTAGGTGAACCTGCAGGTATTTTAGGCACACTTGCTGGCGACGACACAATATTTATTGCCCCAGTAGATATTAATAGAATTGACGAAATCACCCTAGAAATTAAAAAGCTTTTAGATGTATAGCTCAATATTTCTCATTAATTTTCAAAGTTAACTTAACAAAAAACAAAAGAGGGCAACGATTATGTTGCCCTCTTATTTTTGTGTTATTCAATATTTTCAATACCTTAAGTCATATGACACTATTGGTGTCATATGACATTTAGGGGTACTGTCGCTTCATTGACGCAGACTTTATTGCTGAGAAACGTTTTACTGGCCTTACTTGATTAGAGGCAAACAAAGGATTCACCATGGAAAAGAATTCAGACACGAATGTAGGTATGAGTACAGAAACTACAGAAAAAAATTTAGAGGGAACGATAAGTTTTAGTAAAGGCTTTCAATATGTATTTACTGAAGGTGATCATACCATTTACTTAAGTTGCTCAGCGGTTAACGGTAAAGAACAACTTTATGTTGATGATAAATTAGTTTCTAAAAAATGGTCGTTTAGACGCAAGTCTATTCATCAATTTCCTATTGGTGGTGACCTTTATGAAGTTGAATTACATGTTGTGAATATGTTTACTGGAGAAACTCACTGTACGCTGATCAAAAATGACGTACATGTAAAAACCCTAAAAAAAGCGTTAAAGAAAAGCCGACAACTCACTAAAGACAATTTTTGGTGGTATATTCCGAGCTGTTTTATAGTAGGAGCTGTTTCGGGTTTTCTGGCACTTAAATTTATTTTTATGTTGTTTGGTGAATAAAATGGATGTTAACGCTAAAAAAATAAAAGAACTACGTACGGGTAAAGGTTGGACGCAACAACACTTAGCTGATGCCTGTGCAATTAGCTTACGAACGGTTCAACGTGTCGAGCGTTATGGTAACGCTTCACAAGATACTGTACTTGGGCTATCGTCAGTTTTCGAAATACAACAAAGCGATATAATTGTACTTGAAGATCTTGTTGAAGATATCTCAGACGAAACAGACAATAGTAGCAGCCAAAATAAGCAATTATTCTTTGCTGCATTGATTGGCGCAATTGCAGGCGCACTCATCATGTTTTTAGCCAAATAAGCTAATAAGCAACCAAACCATTAAGTAAGCATAAAAGGGCGCAAGATACTTTTTATGCTTCGCTTAAATATTAAACACAAGAGAACACCCAACGAGTTTTGCTATAAAAATCTTCTTTAGGCGTTAATAATACATTGTCGAGAGAGCAGCCTTTTTGCAAACTATTTGCACGTTGTGTTTCTAAACAAAGTGCCGCGCGAGGCTGGTAACAATAATTATCTTTTCCTATTTGGCTACCGTCTATATAATTTGCAGTATATAAAATCAAACTTGGCTGGTCGGAATAAATACTGATACAACGGCCAGATGTTTTTTCAAAAGCTTTTGCTACGAGTACTTCACCACTCAAACATTCTTCGTTTAATAACCAATAATTATCATAACCTAAACCTAGGGTTACTTGTAAATCAGTACCGTTTATTTCATCGCCTAAAGTGCGTAAATCTATTGGGTTAGTAAAGTCATGAGCAGTGCCTACAACGGGTCTTTTCTCTCCTGTAGGATATACACGTTCACACATAGGTAAAAAGTGGTCAGCATTAATATAAACTTGATGGTCTAAAATATTACCACTGTTATGGCCGGCTAAATTAAAATAGCTGTGCTGCGTTAAATTCACGATAGTGTTTTTATTGGTGCTGGCGAAATACTCCAGGGTGAATTGGTTATTGTCATCCAAGGTATATAAAACTTTAAAGGTAACGTTACCTGGAAAACCTTCTTCGCCATCAAGGCTTGTATACGTCAGTTCAATACTTGAAGACATTTCATTTTGAAATGTTTTGGATTGCCATAATTGTTTGTTGAGGGCTTTTTCCCCACCATGTAATTGGCTATCAGGCTTATTTAACGTAAGTTGAAATTCTTCATCGGCAATCTTAAATTTTCCTTGATCAATCCTGCCTGCATAGCGACCAATAATTGCGCCTAAGTAATAAGGGTCTTGCTCATAACTTTGAATATCGCCATAACCTAAAACAATATCAGCAAAAATTTCGTTGTTATCTTGAGTTTTGATTGAAGTAATAATACCGCCAAAATTAGTAATGCTGACGGCAGTTCCTATCGTGTTTTTCAGCGTAAAAAGTTGCGTAGATTCACCACTGGATAATTGCCCAAAATCAGAAATTGATACTCGATTAACGGTGTTTTTTATTTCTACATACTTTGTCATTACTCAAGCCTCATACTCATACAATTACCTTTTCATAAATACATCATATTGAAGCGAGATATTTATGAAAATATTTATTCTGACGTTTTTTGTTTTAATTAATAAAAAGTTTAACTAAAATCGTATATTTATTAAATAAATTAATATAAATATTTCAGAAAGTTCCTTTGTTATTTATAGACTTTATAAAACCATTCAAAAAGGTTGTCTGGGTTGACAAGTGCTGAAGGTGGACAGGTGAAATCATTCTTTTTTTTCGGATCAAAACGCGTAATAAAAACTGTCATAGAGTCTAAAATCATTAGAAAGTTACGATGTTTATTTTGATGATTTCGCTTTGCTTTCGATGCTATAGGTACGCCTAGATCATTAACGAATACTCAGGGCTTGCCCCCTAAACGCTCATCTATATTGCTTTCGAAGAGCTTTGTTATACATACTGACAATCTTAATTGTAGGTTATTATGACTACGTTAAATGGTCATTATTCTTTTTATGTTGGTATAGATTGGGCTAACGATAAGCATGATGTATGAGTTCAGAAAGCTAATTCAGACACACGAAACTTTAAGGTAACAAAACACTCAGCGAATACAATAAATGATTGGATAATCAGCCTGCATAAGCAATATAAAGGACAGGTTGGCGTGGCTGTTGAATTATCAAAAAGCCCTATTGTGTATGCGCTTCAAAAGTATCATTCTTTCACGATTCATCCAGTAAATCTTTCGATGTTGGCCCTGTATCGTAAAGCATTTTCTCCCAGTGGCGCTAAAAATAACCCAACAGACGCGGAGCTTGCACTGGATTTAATGCTAATTAACCAAAAAAAATTAAAGCGTTAAAGATGGAAAGTGAACCTGTTATAAAGCTTACGTACTTAGTTGGGCAACGCCGGAGACGTGTAGAAGATAGAAGACGCTTTAGTTATCGATTAATCAATACACTAAAGCAATATTATTCTCACTTATTGGATTGGTTTCACATCGAGACGCCGGTATATTTTGTGATTTCATTACCCGTTGGCCTAACCTACAAAAACTAAAAGGAGCGAGAGCAGATACGTTAAGGAACTTTTTTAATTCATATCGAGGTTATACTGCAAGCTGCACAGAGCAGCGCCTTGTGCTCATTAGTCAAGCAGGGCCACTTACTTTAGATAACGCCATCATTGAATCGCATCAAATGCTAGCCGTGGCTCTAGCGAATCACATGCTAGTGGCCGTCGAGGCGATTAAAGTATTTGATAAAAAATTAGTGTGTTATTTGAGACATTGCTAATGCTGAGCTTTATAAATCATTGTCTGTTACAGGGCCCTGTTTAGCACCAAGGTTGTTAGTTGCTATGGGAGAAAATGGTAGTCGTTTTACTCACGCATCAGAAAGTCAAAAGCATTGGGTATAGCGCCAGTAAAGGAGCGTAGTGGTCAAAAATGTTGGGTGTATTGGCGAGGTCTTTATTATCAACAGCAACGCTCAAAAGGTAACACCCATCAATCGTCAGTAAGGTCGTTAGCATTTAAGTGTGTACGTGTTTTATATCGTTGTTGGAAAACAAAAGAGCCATATGATGAGTCGAAGTATTTAAAAGTCTTAAGTGAGCGAAATTCCCCATGACTTTTTAAAGAAAAAGCTTGTTAAAGGTCTCAGGGCTTCAAACACTTTACATTGGTATATGCAATTAGTGATGCAAGCACAGACTAATTTACCATTATCTTGATACCACTCTTGGTATTCATCATTAATACCATAACTTCGCTTTATTCTAAGGCAACTAAAAGAATTACGAGTGTAATCCCTCAATAGCGGTGTCCGTTAAATGTTCTTTAATACCTTGTGAAGCACAACTCGATATTAGTAAAAAATAGATAAATATGTTTCACATAGATTCCTTTTGCATATATAGCTCCATTAATATGCAAAAAAGTGTTGGTGTAAAGAGTGATGCTGAAGCAAAAGCTAATTTTTTGTCCTGCTGTAATGGTTTGATATGTACTAAAATTGATAACCAACTTGAAGAAAAGAACCATATCGTCCTTCATACTCAGCATTGGTAGCATGAAAAGATATTCCGATAGTTGTGCCTGATTTATTTATGCCATTCATAAAGTAGGTATAACTTACACCTGCACCATAATAATTATTTTCATGAAATGAATATTGATTATTTTCGAAGGTGGCAAATCTCTCTTTACCTAACATAACAGCATAAATCCCAAGACCATGATTATTTGTTTCAAAGTCAAATAAGTCTGCTGTAACCCAACCAACACCAAAACCACATTCAGCACCGTTAATTGAGCCATATGCGGTACAACCAGTTGAAATGTATTTTAAATCGTTTTTTGAAACTAGTGATATGTTTGCTCCTATACCACTATACATAGCTCCCATGCCAAGACCGAAAGAATAAATTTTATCTTGAACGTTTTCTTCGGAAAAGCAGTTAAAAGATAAGAGAGGTACGAGTAAAGCTAATTTTTTCAAGGTATATCCTTATATAATTTATGATAATTACAAATGCCAAAAGTAGTATTTGCTACGCCCAAATAACAGGCAATAAAATTGTTGGTTAAAAGAATAGCGCAGAAGCAAAGCTAACTATTATTTGCCCCTGTTTAAATTAACATGAGGTTTTGTATTCAAGCCAATGTATTGAGTTGCCAATGATAACAATACTGCCTGAAACTACTAAAGAGACTGAACCGACAACGCCACTAGCGACGAGGCAAATAAGTGGTTCACTTTTGAGTTCTTTACCACCACACATAGAATGCTTTTTACTAATATCTGCTTTTAAAGTTAGCTTTTTGGTAGCCATTTTACATGAGTTGTAATAGCTCTGCTCTTGTGCAGATTCAGGTAGAAATACGCATGAAGTAACACCAAACAGTAAAATATAAATAATGAACGTAATCTTAAACTTCAAATAAAAAATCCTTTTAGATCGTTGTATTATCCATTGTAGCTAAGGTCGATATAGTAGAATGTCTAAATTATGTTATAAATATGTAAGAAACAGTAAGAAAAATACATAATGTATTAAAAATAAAGGAATAAAGGAATAAAGGAATAAAGGAATAAAGGAATAAAGGAATAAATAAATGTATCAATAAAGCCGTCATAAAAATATAACGAGAATAATTCATTAGAAAATATATCGTAAAAAACTTACTGCTAAAATCAGCAATCCTTAACCAAGAAGTCATGCCAATACAATTACGTGATCGACCCCTTAGGTGGCTAAACGAACTATTTCTTGTGATTACTCACGCCAAAATCAAGTCTCGAATGTGGCCAGCCGGTGTGAAAACTATTTTGGTCTGGCATAGTTAGGGTCTATTAGCTAAATAATGCTCTGTAGCTTAAATTCTGAAGTAAGTTTGCTGTCAAAGTGCTATTTATTTTACATAGCGTTACAAAGAACTAAACCGCTCACCGCGGTAATGGTGTATTTGGCAAGCATCGCATT
>JASDWX010000088.1:0-53405 GCA_041890515.1 Alteromonadaceae bacterium | reverse complement strand
TACCGGCCAAGTTAATTGACGCCGACCGGACAAGTTAGTTGACGTCTAATACTTTACCGTATATGATGTTGATGATGGAACAAAAGCTGTCCAAAAACTCGAAGAACAACCCGATATTAAAATAGTGATTACCGAACAAGATTTAACGGGGATGAGTGGAATAGAGTTATTACAAAAAATCAGAGCGAAACATCCGATAAATGAATTAATCATTATAGCCTTAGCAAGTGCAGAAAAGAGTTTTCAATCAGCACGGTTCATTAAAAGTGGCGCGGATGATTTTCTACGGAAACCATTTTGCCCAGAAGAATTTTATTGTCGGGTCATGCAAAATATTGAAAAACTGCAATACATTGAGAAGCTCAAAGATGTAAATTAATTTGAATTTCTCGTTAAACGTAAAGGAGCTTTAAGCTGATTTTGATTTCTTTTCTCCAAAATCTTTAACAGCTTTTGATAACAACTATGCGGATATAAAGCCAAAAAAATACCTGATACAGAGCTTTGGTTAAAGTAGCAACAACAATTACGAATGCATAATCAACCAGAGTATCTCTAAATATGTAACGCTAATTGTTTTCGCGATTTCTTTATTTTATGCAGGGTAAAGTAAAATATTAGTACCAGAGTTGCAGTTTCAATGTGACTCTGAAGGTATTGCTTTACCAGGAGAGCCGAAAGATATTTTTGAGGATTGACAAAGATTAATGCCAGAAGGTCGCGACGGACGAAATATTAAAAAGAAAATAGAAATAACTCAACGTAAAGATGAGTTATCTGTTTTCTCAGCGCAATTTATTGGAAAAAAGAATCGTTCAACCGATGAGCTTTTGCTGAGAATAAGTGGTGTATTCTTTTTTGTTATGGGGATCATGGGGTTTATTTTAGAAAGATGTTTATATAAAAAAGCTTATTTATAAAACTAACGAACATTAAATAAAGCGATAAGTTAATTATTGTAAGAGTAACTTATCGCTATAAATTAATCAGCAAGCTTAGCTTCAATTTCAATAAGCTTGTTTTCTAATTCAGCAAGTTTTTCACGTGTTTTTAACAGTACTTGTGTTTGTACATCAAACTCTTCACGAGACACAACGTCAAGTTGCGATAATTTACGTTGTAAAACCACTTTAGTTTTTTCTTCAATATCGTGTGCTATATCTTTGAATTTAGGTGGAATTGCATCAGTAACTTGTTTTGCGATTTCTTCAATTTTTTTAGCGTTAAACATTATAATTATCCATGGTTCATCAATGAGTCTATTGTAATGCATTTAATGATTTTGCCAATGGCTATATTATCCGTATGAGACATCAAACAAAATTAGGCTTCTTTCCTGTTTATTTTGCAGTATCACAGGTATATACGGTATTGAACAAACAAGGTAAAATCAGTGCCTTAAAAATCTAACCATATAAAAATTAATCACTATGAAACTTAACCCCGGACAAAATGAAGCGGTAAAATATGTCACTGGCCCTTGCTTAGTCTTAGCAGGCGCGGGGAGCGGTAAGACAGGGGTTATCTGTAAAAAAATTGCTTACCTTATTGAGAAATGTGACTACAAAGCACGTAATATTGCAGCAGTAACATTCACCAACAAAGCCGCACGAGAAATGAAAGAACGTGTGGTTAAAATGATGGACAAAAAATTAACACGAGGGTTAACGGTTTCTACCTTTCACTCGCTTGGTCTTGATATTATTCGTAAAGAAATTAAGACGTTAGGATATAAGTCCGGTTTCACATTATTTGACGATCAAGACACACTGTCATTATTGAAAGAACTGACGCATGAAACACTTGATGGTGATAAAGATTTACTGAGTAAATTGCAAAGCATGATTTCTAATTGGAAGAATGATTTGTTATTGCCTGACGCCGCTATAAAAATGGCGAGTGATGCTGACACAATTCTGTATGCAGAGTTTTATCAGCTCTATCAAAAACACATGAAAGCTTATAACGCCCTTGATTTTGATGACTTAATTTTAATTCCTACTTTATTATTAAAAAACTTTCCAGAAGTTAAATCTCGCTGGCAAAAAAAAATTCAGTATTTATTGGTTGATGAATACCAAGATACAAACGCTAGCCAATATGAATTAGTCAAGTTAATCGCCGGAGAGCAAGGCCGTTTAACCGTTGTAGGTGACGATGATCAATCTATTTATTCTTGGCGTGGCGCAAAACCACAAAATTTAGTCTTGCTTGGGCAAGATTTCCCTCAATTAAAGCTGATTAAATTAGAGCAAAATTACCGTTCAAGTGGCCGCATTCTCAAGTGTGCGAATACGTTAATTGCCAATAATCCTCATGTTTACGACAAAGCCTTATTCAGTGAGTTGGCTTACGGCGTAGAGCTGAGAGTTATTCAAGCTAAAAATGAAGAGCATGAAATAGAGCGTGTTGTTGGAGAGTTGATCGGGCATAAATTCTTAAATAAAAGTAAATTTAAAAATTATGCAATTTTATACCGTGGCAATCATCAGTCCCGGTTATTAGAAAAAGCACTGATGCTTAACCGCATACCTTATAAGATAAGTGGAGGAACCTCGTTTTTCTCTCGTAGTGAAATTAAAGACATGATGGCGTTTTTACGTGTACTGGTGAACCCTGATGATGACAATGCCTTTTTAAGAATAGTAAACGTACCGCGTAGAGAAATTGGACCAACTACTTTAGAAAAATTAGGTAATTATGCCAATATGCGCCAAATAAGTATGTTTGCCGCTAGTTTTGAATTGGGGCTTGAGCAGCATTTAACTGGGCGAGGTTTGGTGCATGTGCAACGATTTACGCGCTGGTTAGTAGAAACCGGTGATCATGCTGAGCGTGGTGATACGCCTGCAGTGCTTAGAGCGATGATCCGTGAAATAAACTATGAAGATTGGTTGTATGACACCTCTCCCAGCCCAAAAGCTGCAGAAATGCGTATGAAGAACGTTACTCAACTTTTTAGTTGGGTAACTAATATGCTGGAGGGGGATGACGAAGAAGAGCCTATGCTCTTACCTGCCATTGTTACTCGTTTAACGTTGCGCGACATGATGGAGCGTGGCGAAGATGAAGACGATGCTGACCAAGTTCAATTGATGACACTCCATGCATCTAAAGGGTTAGAATTTCCTTACGTATTTTTGATTGGTATGGAAGAAGGTTTGTTGCCGCATCAAACCAGCATGGATGAAGGTAATGTTGAAGAAGAGCGTCGTTTAGCCTATGTAGGCATTACGCGTGCACAACGCGAATTAATATTTACTTACGCGAAAGAACGCCGACAATATGGTGAAGTATCTCGAACCGAAGCCAGCCGTTTTTTGCATGAATTACCACAAGATGATTTAAGTTGGGAGTTAAGTGAAACTAAAAAAAGCCAAGAGCATAAGGAAAAAACCGCCAAAATGGGTGTCGCGAGTATGCGTGAACTCCTAAAGAAGAAAAAAACCTAGCCACTTCCATTTTATGAAGCTAAACAAGTGTCTATGACTTCTTTTAACGTGAGTAAACTCACAGGTTTTTGTAATATATGCTTAATGCCGATGTTATTCATTGACTCGGAAAATAGCTCTTTTCGTACTCCTGTCAATAATATAATGGGCAAACTAGGTGCCCTTTCTAAAAGAGCACTACTAAGCTCAGTACCTGTCATCTTAGGCATGGTTTGATCCGTAATCACTAAATCAAATGCACCCTTAGCTTCTTCAAAAGTACTTAAAGCGATGGCTCCATCTTCACATACGGTTGAATGAAAGCCATAATGATTTAAAAACTCTTGATAGAGCGATGTTATTAAGTTTTCATCATCGACAATTAAAATATTTTTTCCTGATTTCCTCATAATATTTTTATACCTTAACCGTCATTTATTCTCTAGGTAAAGATTATGGCTAAGCAGATAATGATTGACCCGAATAAAACACTATAAACAATTTTTTGGGTGTTTTGTTGATGTTGTTGTCGAATTTCTTTCAACAGGAAAACTTGTTGTTGCTGGGATTCTTTCCCCAATTTTAAATAGTCATAGATAAGATCCGGCATTTCAGGCAATTTTTCATTCCAAAAAGGTAGGTTTTCTTTTATCTTTTTGAATACCGCTTTTACACCCATTTGCTCTTTCACCCAATTTTCTAAGTAGGGTTTAGCGGTTTGCCATAAATCAAGTTGCGGATATAGTTGTCGTCCAAGACCTTCAATGTAGAGTAAAGTTTTCTGTAATAACACTAATTGAGGCTGTACTTCCATATTGAATCGTCGAGCCGTGTTAAATAAGCTGACCAAAACCTGGCCAAAAGATATTTCAGCTAAGGGTTTATTAAATATTGGCTCACAAACAGTGCGAATCGCAAATTCAAATTCATCAACACTGGTATCAACTGGCACCCAACCAGAATCAACATGAAGTTCAGCAACCTTACGGTAATCTCTATTAAAAAAGGCAACAAAATTTTCAGCTAAGTAACGTTTGTCTTCACGATTCAATGTACCACAAATGCCAAAATCAATTGCTATCCATGTTGGATCTTTGGGGTTCGTTGCATCAACAAAAACATTGCCAGGATGCATATCAGCATGAAAGAAGCTATCACGAAATACTTGAGTGAAAAACACTTCGACACCTCGCTCAGCAAGAGATTTCATATCTACATCTAGTTGCTTAAGCGTTGCTATTTCGCCTACACCGATACCATAAATACGTTCCATAACCATCACGTTTTCATGGCTAAATTCACTGTAGACCTCGGGTACGAATAATACGCTATCGCTAGTATTACCTTGGGAAAAATTGTGCTTTAACAAGGTGGCGTTAGCCGCTTCGCGAGTTAAGTCAAGCTCGTCGATAATTGTTTTACGGTATTCATTCACGACTTCTTGTGGACGTAAACGTTTACCATCAGGTAATAACTTGGAGACAACGCCAGCGAAGAGTGACATTACTTTTACGTCAGCTAAAATTGTTTCAGTGATGTTTGGGCGTAAAACCTTAAGAACAACTTCGTGAGATTGCCCGTTTTGTAATAACGTTGCAGTATGTACTTGTGCTATTGATGCTGAAGCTAATGGTTGACTATCAAAGTCGGTAAAGTATTGATTAAATGTTTCTTCACCAATGGCCTCTAAAATAATTTTCTTGGCTAATTCTCCGTCAAAAGCAGGCACCTGATCTTGTAAAAGTGCAAGTTCGCTAGCGAAATCATCTGGAAGAATATCTCGTCGGGTGGAAAGCATTTGCCCAAACTTAACGAATACCGGACCTAAAGACTCTATCGCTAATCGAAGGCGCAAAGCAGAGGACTTGTTCTTATGTTTATTACGTAACCAAAATAAACTAAAACGAATAACCTTTGCGTACCAAGGTAACAAGTGGCTAGGGATCAGTTCATCAAGACCAAATTGAAGAAATGTTTTAATGATGCGATAAAGTCGAAAACTGCTCACAATGTTCCTTGGAAATTAGGTTGAAGTAGGTGTACTGGTTTTTTCAACAAGTCGCTGAATATGTTCAGATAGTGTATCTGCCTGCCTGGATACCTCTGAAACTTGTTGACTAAAACTATGTAGTTGACTTGCCGTCAAGACTAAGCGTTTTTCGTGCACTAACCATTCGCTGGCGTCGGCTTGTATTTGTTGGGCTGCAAAAGTAAACTTTTCCGTTAAACTTTTACCTAATTGCGAAAGTTTATACACTGGAATATCGCCAATGTGCTTAGCTATTTCGCTTTGCCAATCAATATCTAATGACTCTGCAATATTTGCAAACAATTGAGCCACTTTTATATCTCCTTGAACATCAAGCTTTTCTTGTTTAATTAGCGCGGTAATTTGTTTTTCTTTTTTTAGTTCAAGTAACGTTTTTCCGCTCGTTTTAATGGTGCAGTCACTGCGTTCGAGTAAACTAGTCACTAAAATTTTACGCTCATTAATTGAGAAACTTAATGGAAAACCTAGCTCAGTTAATACAATGGTTAATGTTTTTTGCTCTAAAGGAGCTAACACATTATTACCCTTAAGATTAAGTGCCAACGCTTGATTAACCACAAACTCTACTGTTGCGCAGAATGTTTGTTGAAACATTAACTGTATGCTGATTTTTGTCACAATTAAAACTTATAGCCTTTATGTAAAGCAACGACACCACCCGTTAAGTTTTTGAAACTTGTTTGTTCAAAACCAGCAGTGTCCATCATATCTTTTAAGGTTTCTTGATCAGGGTGCATGCGAATTGATTCGGCTAAATATTGATAGCTATCACCATCTTTAGCGACTAATTCACCCATTTTAGGAAGAATGTTAAATGAATAAAAGTCGTAAGCCTTGCTGACAATCTCGTGTTCTGGTTTTGAAAATTCTAATACTAATAAACGACCACCTGGTTTTAACACACGGTAAATAGAGCGAAGCGCCATGTCTTTATCAGTCACGTTACGTAAACCAAAAGCGATAGTGACAATATCAAAGGTGTTATCTTCAAAAGGTAAATATTGAGCGTTGGCTTGTACGTATTCAATATTTTGTACTAAACCTTTGTCACGTAATTTATCTCGGCCAACATTAAGCATTGAACTGTTGATATCAGCAAGAATGACTTTACCTTCACGGCCGACAAGTTGAGAAAATTTTGCCGTTAAGTCACCAGTTCCACCCGCCAAATCTAGTACTTTGTTACCAGGGCGCACGCCACTTGCGTCAATTGTGAATCGCTTCCATAAACGATGAATCCCAAAAGACATTAAATCATTCATTACATCATATTGTGCGGCGACAGAGTGAAAGACACTGGCAACTTTTGACTCTTTTTCGTTTTTTTCTACGGTTTGGTAGCCAAAATGCGTAGTGGTTTCACTTGAAGAGTTTGACTCATTTTCTTGATGATTATCTTGTTGAGTTGGCATCTAACATTCACTTATCACTAAAATTACTAACAGTTTACCGTATTTTTTGTGAATGTTTAACACTTGAAATCAAGTGAAGGTGATTTTTATCGAACGTGCGGTGCTCAATGCTTTTAATATGGATAGGGTTTATGTTGTGGCTAAACTTTATCCGTTAATTAATATGTTGTATTATGGTTAACATTATCTTTACAGGCGGTAATGTTATGAAATTTTATTTATTTTTTGTCATTTTTTTATTACAAGGATGTCAGCAAACTTCTCAGCAATTAATCACTAAAAATGTGAATAAAAAGGTTGTTAAAAATAAAATAATTTGTCAGCAATCAACGACACCTCCACTTAAGCGTACTCAACAATTAAAAGAGATGTTAATTGCTCGCGGTAAAATTGATGCCGCATTATCCGATGAAGAGATAGATAAAGCAGTAAAGGCATATATTCAGAAGAAAAATGCAGCCTTTCAGCCGTGTAAAAAATAAGCATTCACCCGTGGGGAAATATATGAAAATTTCACATTTATTAGGTCTGTTAGTGCTGAGCTGTACCTTGCCTTTACAAGCAGAAAGTATTAACGATATCCAAAAGCTTTCTAAAAGCTCACCAACAGATGCTGGTGTTATCAACAAAGAGCAAATCCTCTATTGGTTAGAAAAAAGAGGTGAGTTGCCGATAAACGCAACGAACGAACAAAAAAAACGAGCACTTACTCGCTTTCTAGCAAAAAAAACGTTTGAGCCTAGCGTGTTGCCGATTGAATTATCGAAGAAAGTTTCTGCGGCTGAGCGTTTCAGTAGTCGTGAGTTTCGCGAAAGCTTGGGTTTTAATAGCGAATTGAAAAAAACGCAAGTCGCACATGCTTTATTGCAAAAATCGCCTGCTGCTCAAGTTGAAACGACGGTCAATGTTCTCGCTATATTGATCGACTTTACTGACCTAAAGCATGACGATAATGGTTTGTCATCAGGTGATACTGGAATGTATTACCCAAATTATCCTGTTGCTCATTATAATGATCTTTTATTTTCTTCTACTGGATTTGATGGTCCAGCAGGACAGAATATCGAATCTGCTTTTCAATATTATCAACATGAATCAGGGCAACAGTTTTTTTTCTCAGGGCAAGTAAATGATTGGGTAACGGCGGCTAATGATGCGAGCTATTACGGTGCCAATGATGAAGAAACAGAGAGCGATAAAAATGTTAAAGAGCTTGTTATTGAGGCGGTAACACTGCTTGTTGCAAGTGGCATAAATTTAACCGATTACGATAAAACCGATTTGTTTGATTTCGATGGCGACGGAAATGTTAATGAACCAGATGGAGTCATTGACCATATTATGCTTTTTCATTCTAGCATTGGTGAAGAAGCCGGCGGTGGAAATTTAGCTGAGGATGCTATTTGGTCACATCGTAGTTTTGTTTTAAATGAAGCCGGTACTCAGGCCGCATCTATTCCCGGTTCGGACATTAAAGCTTTTGGCTATACTATTAATCCTATTGATGCAGCTCCTGGGGTTGTTGTACATGAATTTGGCCATGATTTAGGTTTACTTGATGAATATGATATTGATAGTAGTGATATCGGTGCACCGGTATCAGAATGGTCAGTAATGGCTTCGGGTACTTGGTTAGGTGTTCCTGCAGGAACTCGTCCCTCAGCTTTTAGCCCGTTAGCAAGAGATTATTTACAAGAACGCTATCAAGGCAACTGGATAAACCAACATGAAGTTGATTTCGACACGTTAAGTAATGAAAGTATATCTTTGGTGAGTACGGTTGACCATACAGAGGTCAATCAGATCAAAGTGAATTTACCTCCTTTACAATTAGACTTTCCTGCAGCGTATTCCGGTGAATATCAGTTTTATTCAAATAAAGGCGATATGTTAAGCAACAGCCTGTCATTTTCAGTCGAAGTACCTGCAGGTACTTCGACACTATCAATGAAAGCGCGTTGGGAAATAGAGGAAGATTACGACTACGTGCAAGTGCTTGTAAACGATACATCGATAAAAGGAAATCATACCGACAGTAATAATCCTTACTACCCTACAATAGGAGAATATCTCAGCAGTAACTCAGCTGATATCCTAAGTGCAGAAGGTGACTTAAAGTGGGTTGACTTAACCTTTGATCTCTCTAGTTTCGCTAACCAAAGAATCACGATTAAAATAAATTATATTACTGATCAGGCGGTAGGTGGATATGGCTTTGTAACAGATGAAATTAAAGTAATTAATGGCTCAAATGATATAATTACGATTGATGGTGAAACAGAAAGCCAAGTAATATTAAATGGCTTTAGCCGTTTATCGGATAAAATTGATGGGTTATCCCATAACTATTATATACAACTACGCAGTCATACAGGTGTCGATAGTCGTTTGAGAAATTCAGGTTATGACACAGGTGTTTTACTTTGGTATCGAAACGATAATATAGCTGATAACAAAGTAGATGAGCATGCGGGTGAGTTATTTATAGGCGTGGTCGATGCTGATCAAAACCTGATTAAATCTTCAGATGGAAGTATACGCAACTCATACTATCAAATACACGATGCCGCTTTTAGTTTGTATGATCAAAATGCATTTAGCGGAGACGAACACAGTTTGGCTGCTAGCTTCTTCCGCGATGCTGATGATTATTCTTCACCAGAGCAACCTGAATCTGGAATAATTTTACCAAAACTTGATTTTAGTATGAAGGTAGATTTACAAAGTTCTGATAGCACGTCTGCGACAGTGACGATTTCAAGTTCTTCAGAACCATCAGATTTAACCGCATCATTTTCTTATTCAGCTAATGAATTGGTGGTAAACCTCACTTCAACGCTAGCAGGTGGTGATTCACCGTACACTTATGCTTGGGCTTTTGGTGATAGCAATGATAGTAATTTGCAAAACCCAAGCCATACTTATGCTCAAGCTGGCAGTTATAACGTTGAGTTAACCGTTACTGACAGCACAGGCGCTAGCATTAAAACCAGTCGTAACGTTACCGTAAGCTTAACACCTGTCGTTGTTGTACCGACAACGACTCCAACGCCTGCGAAAGTCCAACGTTCAAGTGGTGGAGGAACAATAGGTTTTGGCTTTTTATTAGGATTGTGTCTGTTGAAGAGAGTTAGAAAGTAATACTTAGATATTATTGGATGCTTATCTTTTTGTAGGAACGAAGTTAAGCATTCGAGAAATGTTCACGTTCACCCATCCAACGCTGAATAATTGCTTGTGCATTTTGCGGGTACTTCTTCCAAATCAGGTAAGCGTGTTGTTGTACTTCTGGAATTAAATGCGCATCTCTCAGTAAGTCGGCTATTTTTAAATCAGCCAGACCGGTCTGCTTAGTACCTAATAACTCTCCGGGACCTCGTATTTCTAAATCCTTTTGTGCAATAACAAAACCATCATTACTTTCCCGTAATACCGCTAAGCGTTTTATGGCAGTTTTAGATAGTGGGCTTTTATACATTAATACACAATGTGAAGCGACGGTGCCTCGACCGACTCGACCACGTAATTGATGCAATTGTGCTAAACCTAATCGCTCAGGGTTTTCAATGACCATTAAACTTGAATTGGGTACATCAACACCCACTTCAATAACGGTAGTGGCAACGAGTAAATCTAAATCACCGTCTTTGAATAATTTCATCACAGATTGTTTTTCAGCGGCTTTCATTCGTCCGTGAACTAAACCAACTTTCAATTCTGACAACTGTTCTTGTAAATAAACGGCTGTATCTTCAGCAGCTTGGCATTGCAATACTTCTGATTCTTCAATTAGCGTACATACCCAATAAGCTTGTCGGTTGTCTTGTACACAACCCTTTCTAATACGTTCTACTACGTCATCACGTCGTGTGTCGGGTAATGCAACGGTATTTATTGGTGTTCTCCCAGGGGGAAGTTCATCAATAATCGACGTATCTAAATCAGCATAGGCAGTCATCGCCAAAGTACGGGGAATAGGCGTGGCTGTCATGATCAGTTGATGCGGAAAATTACCGTCGAAAGCACCTTTTTCTCTTAACGACAAACGTTGATGAACGCCAAAACGATGCTGTTCATCAATGATGATAAGCGCTAATTTATGAAACTTAACCTTGTCTTGAAACAACGCATGGGTACCGACGATCATTTGCATGTTGCCATTTTCGATATGTTCTAAAGCGTGGCGCCTTGCTTTCGCTTTTGTTTTTCCTGCGAGCCAGCCAACACTAATTTCAAGTGGCTCAAACCAATGTTGAAAATTAATGGCGTGTTGCTCTGCCAAAATTTCTGTTGGTGCCATTAAGGCAACCTGAAAACCTTCACTGATCGCGGTAATTGCAGCGAGTGCTGCTACTAAGGTTTTTCCTGAACCGACATCACCTTGTACTAATCGCATCATGGGTTGAGCTTGTGTTAAGTCTTTACGAATTTCTTTCACTACTCTTGTTTGCGCATTAGTGGGCGAAAAAGGTAATGATGCTAAAAATTTCCCACTCAGTGCTTCTTTTTTCTTTAAAGATACAGATTTGTGTACATCGCTAGACTGACGTAATTTCAGCATACTTAAATTATGCGCCAGTAATTCTTCTTTTATCAAACGTAGTTGTGCAGGGTGCTTGCCTTCTTCTAATTGAATTACCGATGTGTCAGGAGGTGGACGATGAATAAGCGCCAAGGCTTCTTCTAGAGAATAGTTCTGTAAATTAAATTCGTCAGGCAATAATTCTTCAACTTGCCCCCGCTGTAATCTAATTAAGGCTTGTTCTGTTAAATTACGTAAGGTTATTTGTCGTAAGCCATCCGTGGTTGGGTAAACGGGTGTTAGTGTTTCGTCTACAGCGGTTAACGGCTGATCTTCATCAAGTGGTTTATATTCAGGGTGGATTATTTCAAAACCACGAGCACCACGTTTAATTTCACCATAACAGCGAATGTTTACCCCGAGCGCTAAATTGTTTTTTTGTGAAGCGGTAAAGCGAAAAAATCTAAGGTTGACTGTGCCAGATCCGTCCTGGACAGTAACCAGTAGCATGCGTCGTTTGCCACTAATAATTTGGCTTTCAGTAATTTCGCCAATTATATTGGTAAAAACACCAGGAAAACAGTCACGTATTGAAGTTACACGTGTCCGGTCTTCATAACGATTAGGTAAGTGAAAAAGTAAATCTTGTAGTGAAATCAAGCCAATTTTTGATAGCTTTTCAGCCATGCTTGGTCCAACCCCCTTTAAGCTGGTGATGGCTATTTGTGCAAGTTTTGCTAGCCCTTTTG
Source organism: Alteromonadaceae bacterium (assembly GCA_041890515.1). Classification (GTDB taxonomy): domain Bacteria; phylum Pseudomonadota; class Gammaproteobacteria; order Enterobacterales; family Alteromonadaceae; genus Colwellia_A. The sequence continues at coordinate 41,241 of JASDWX010000088.1, read as the reverse complement.
ACACTGAGCTTTAATCCTTTTTATCATTTACCCACAGAATATGAGTATCAAAGTTCAGTAAGCTATGGCTTAGTTATCTAATGCTTTCCATGCAGCTTGAGTCATTTGCATTTGCTCCCACCACGGTTCAGAGGCAATAATTTGTCCATCTTTATCAATCGTCGGATAAGGTAAACCTTTACGATTACAGGCTTCAGCAAAAATGGGATGCCCACCTTCGAATAAGAAACGCTGACGACGGTTTTCATCAATACCTGGTGTATCATACATTCCAGCTAATTGACGCTGGCGTTGTGCTTCATATAATATGACGGAACAGGCAACAGAAACATTTAGTGATTGCACCATGCCAACCATGGGGATCATTATATCTTGATCGGCCATTGCAAGGGCGACATCTGAAGCCCCAAACTTTTCTTGGCCTAAAATAATCGCTGTTGGTTTTGTGTAATCAATTTCACGAAAATCGACTGCAGTATCAGAAAGGTTGGTGACTAAAATTTGCATACCTTGTTTTTTTAATTCATCAATAGCATCTTTCGTTTTGCTGTAGTTATGAACATCAATCCAGTTTTGACTGCCAGCGGCACTACCACCACGCACTTCCATTTCATCGCTTTTCCATATGGCATGCACATCACTTACGCCAATGGCATCAGCGGTGCGCACAACCGCCGCAAGGTTATGCGACTTATGTACACCTTCCATACAAACCGTTAAATCTGGTTGGCGGTGATCGAGCATCATATTTATTCTTTCTAATCTTTCAGGAGTCATTACACTTCACATTTAAACGTTATGGTTCATTGTCTAAATAAATGTAAAAAAATCACTTATAAAACATAAGCTGATTGTTTAAATTTATTTGACGGCTTCCCCTAAAATATAACTATTATGTGTAACACTTATATTTAAAGGGGGAATATAATTTAGGGCTTACAGCCCGATATTATCCGACGTTAGGTAATTCCATCACGCCATCAATTTCGATGAGCACATCTTTTGGTAAACGAGAAACCTGAACGGCTGCGCGAGCAGGATAAGGCTTTGAAAAATACTGGCTCATCACTTCATTTACCGTTGCGAAATTAGCTAAATCCATCATGAAAATATTTACTTTCACCATATCGTTAATATTGCCACCTGCAGCTTCACAGACAGCAACTAAATTTTTGAATACTTGGTGAGTTTGCTCGGTAAAATCATCAGAAACAACGACCATTGTTGCTGGAACAAGTGGGATTTGACCTGAAAGATAAACGGTATTATTAACTTTTACTGCTTGGCTGTATGTACCAATGGCACTCGGAGCATTGTCTGTACTAATAATGGTTTTCATAATAATTTCCTACAACATAATTTTGTTAAATATAATTGACTACTTATTACGCACAACACGCTGCACATCAATCATCACTTTTATTTTTCGAATAATATTAGCTAAGTGCACTCGATCACGACAGGTTATTTCCATGTCGATGACATATAAACCAGAGTCTTTTTCTCCAGAATTTAGCGTATGAACATTTGATTCACATCTCGCGACAACATTGGTGAGTAGGGCTAATGCGCCTTGATGATTAAGTATTTCAACACGTAACTTTGCAATAAAGTCTCGGTCGATATCGCTATCCCATTTTACGGGGAATAAACCACCATGCTCATGGCCTTTTATATTTCTACAGCCTTGCTGGTGCACCATTAAGCCTTTACCCGGACTTAAGTAAGCAAGAATACTGTCTCCTGGAATAGGGCGACAACATTTACCATAACTCACTAACATACCTTCAGTACCTTTTATTGGCATTTTAGTTTTGTTGTTGGTGAAACTATTTTCAATGTTATCGTCGGTAAATTCATCGGTTAATCGTCGAGCGATCCCAATGCTTAATGCATTACCTAAACCAATATTAACCATAAGTTGTTCTAAGCTAGTGTTACCCGTTTCTTTGACAACTTGATCAATTTTTTCTTGGCTAATATCTTCAATATCTAACTTACCTAACGCATGACTTAATAAACGTCGCCCTAAACTATAAGATTCAGTTTGCTCTTGTGAACGCAAGTAAGTGCGTATTTGTAAACGTGCTTTAGAGGTCACCACAAAATTAAGCCAGGTTGCATTAGGACGTGCAGCAGAAGAGGTTACCACTTCAATCGTTTGGCCTGAATCAATGGCTCTACTGAGTGGATAAGGTTTGCGGTCAACTTTTACACCAACACATGAGTTGCCCACATCTGTGTGAACAGCATAAGCAAAATCAACAGCGGTTGCACCCATAGGCAGTTCAATAATACGTCCATCTGGCGTAAAAACGTAAATTTCTTCAGGAAATAAGTCTGATTTTACATTTTCAATAAATTCAAAAGAGCTACCTGCACTTTGTTGCAATTCCAATAAACTTTGCATCCAACGGCGGGCTTTCATTTGAGCCGTTGTGCCACTTTGGTCACCGTCTTGTTTGTAGAGCCAGTGAGCAGCAACACCTTTATCTGCCATTTGATCCATATCTTCGGTACGAATTTGAATTTCTACAGGAATACCGTGTGGACCAATGAGGGAAGTATGCAGAGATTGATAACCATTGGTTTTAGGAATGGCGATGTAATCTTTAAAGCGACTTTCAATAGGTTTGAATAAGTTATGGACGGCACCAAGTGCACGGTAACAATTGTCAATTTTATTGCCAACAATAACGCGAAAAGCGTAAATATCCATTACCTCATTAAACATCAATTCTTTATTCAACATTTTACGATAAATTGAATAAAGGTGTTTCTCACGGCCAATAACTTCAGCTTTCAAACCACATTCTGCAAGGCGGGCGGCTATTTCTTCTTGAATGTTATTAACAATTTCTTTACGGTTGCCACGTGCCTGTTTTACCGCTGATTTGAGCGCACGTGAACGCATCGGATACAGTGCTTCAAAACCTAAAACTTCTAACTCATTTTTTGTATCGTGAATACCTAAGCGGTTGGCAATAGGTGCATAAATTTCGAGTGTTTCACGAGCAATACGTCTTCGTTTGTCAGGCCGTAAAGATTCAAGTGTACGCATATTATGCGTGCGATCAGCAAGTTTAATCAAAATAACGCGAATGTCTTGCACCATGGCAAGTATCATTTTACGGAAGTTCTCCGCTTGCATTTCTTCTTTATTATCAAACTTTAATTTATCAAGTTTACTGACCCCTTCAACCAATTCAGCAACGGTATAACCAAATAATTCGGCTAATTCGTCTTTGGTAACGGGAGTATCCTCAATGACATCATGCAGTAATGCCGCCATCAACGTTTCATGGTCAAGGTTCATTCGAGCTAAATTTAAAGCAACCGCAACAGGGTGAGTTATATAAGGTTCACCACTGGAACGCATTTGTCCTTCATGGGCTTCACGCGCCACGAGGTATGCTTGTTTTAATAAGTCAATTTGTACTTTAGAAAGATAGCTTGAAACAAGCTCTTTTAATGGTTCAAAAAGGTACACGCATGACATCCTTGATGATTAGGCTGAGCGGAATTTATTACCGTCAGTCAGTGTTTTTAGTGATATTAACAGAATACGTTATTCGTTAATTACTGACAATAAAAAACGCGTGATCATTGCAGGAATGATGACGCGTTTGATATATCTAATCGCTAAAGACGATTAAATAATTTATAGCTGTGGTTGAGCGCCACCAACAATAGCTGCAACAGCTGCAAGTTCTGCAGTATCTTGCTGAACTTGTGCATGACGATCACTAACGTTCATTACTTCAGTTGTGATCAAACCAGCTTCAATTTCACGTAAAGCGATTACGGTTGGTTTATCATTTTCTGCATCAACCAAAGGTTCTTTACCACCAGTCGCAATTTGACGAGCACGACGAGATGCAATCAACACCAAATCAAAACGATTACCTACTTTTTCTACCGCACCTTCAACTGTAACGCGAGCCATTTGATCACTCCAACTTAAAATTTTTAAAATAGTGCCGTAGTTTACTGACCTACAGGGTATTAAGCAAGGTATAGATCTGCATAGAAGGAATAACTGGGCTGAAATATCACTCTTTTAACAATTCGTCAAACATCAATTGGTGAGTAATAGATTGTTGGCTGTATTTCAAACGTTGGTTATTAACAATGGTTGTTAACTCGCTGAGTGCTTGGGCGAAGTCGTTATTAACAATAACATAGTCAAATTCATTGTAGTGTGAGCATTCCGCTTTTGCTTGTGACATGCGAGATTCAATGATTTTTTCGCTGTCTTGTCCACGCTTTCTGAGACGATTTTCTAGCTCTTTTTTTGAAGGAGGACTAATGAAAATCGTGGTTACCTCAGGCTTTTTCATTCGAACTTGCTGAGCACCTTGCCAATCTATATCAAGGAAAACATCAACACCTTGCGCAAGTTGTATGTCTATAGCAGTTTCTGAAGTCCCATAATAGTTTTCAAAAACTTCAGCGTATTCATAAAGTTCATTTTTTGTGATCAGTGCCTTAAACTTATCCACACTAATAAAGTGATAATGTTCGCCATTATTTTCACCGGGACGTGGCTCTCTTGTAGTATGTGACACCGAAACTTCCATAGGTCGCGTTGATTCTTGAGATAACAATGCTTTGATCAAGCTTGATTTTCCTGCTCCACTTGGCGCGGAAAGAATAAATAGATTGCCGGGAGTTGTCACAATATTGCCTTTTAAGAGATAAACATAGGTTAGAAAGTGCATTATAACGAATTGATAGTGTATTTCACCCTTAAAGTTCAAGTGTTACAGGTTACATATTTTAAGGAGTGAAGATTAAAAAAGCCAGTTCGAATGAGCCGGCTTATGATTTGTTATGTGTAAAACTTGTTATAACATTATCGAGATCATTCGAAAAATCTAGTTATCCCAGCTTAAAATAACTTTCCCCGATTGGCCTGAACGCATAATGTCAAAACCTTGCTGGAAATCATCAATATCAAAATGATGAGTAATTATGGGTGATAAATCTAAACCAGACTGAATCAAACTTGCCATTTTGTACCAAGTTTCAAACATTTCACGGCCATAAATACCTTTAATGGTTAAGCCTTTGAAAATAATTTGACTCCAATCTATCGCCATGTCATTACCAGGAATACCTAGCATGGCAATTTTCCCACCGTTATTCATGTTCTCTAACATTGAGGTGAAAGCCATTGGCACACCCGACATTTCCATACCAACGTCAAAGCCTTCAGTCATACCTAGATCTGTCATCACGTCGTTTAAGTTTTCTTTACTGACGTTAACCGCACGCGTAGCGCCCATTTTACGAGCTAAATCTAAGCGGTATTCATTAATATCGGTAATGACAACATGACGAGCACCAACATGTTTAGCAACTGCAGCAGCCATTATCCCAATGGGACCAGCACCTGTTATAAGCACATCTTCACCCACTAAATCAAAAGACAATGCGGTATGAACAGCATTACCAAAGGGGTCGAATATTGCCGCTAAATCATCAGAAATTTCATCAGGTAATTTGAAAGCATTAAAAGCAGGGATCACTAAGTACTCAGCAAATGAACCTTCACGGTTTACGCCAACGCCAACGGTGTTTCTGCATAAATGAGTACGACCACCCCGACAGTTTCTACAGTGACCACAAGTAATATGACCTTCACCAGAAACACGATCGCCTAATGAGAATCCTTTTACTTCTTGGCCAATACCAACAACTTCGCCCGCATATTCATGACCGACAACCATAGGAACAGGAATGGTTTTTTGCGCCCAATCATCCCAGTTATAAATATGAATGTCGGTACCACAAATAGCCGTTTTTTTAATTTTAATTAATAAATCGTTATGACCTAATTGTGGCTTTTCACTATCGGTCATCCAAATGCCCGGTTCAGCTTTTAATTTTGCTAGTGCTTTCATCGTGTTTCCTTCGACCTTAGTCAATAATGTTCATTTCTTTGCCAATGCTAATAAAGGCTGAAATGGCTTTATCAAGTTGCTCTTTGGTATGTGCTGCTGAAATTTGCGTGCGAATACGTGCTTGGCCTTTTGGAACAACAGGGAATGAGAAACCGATCACATAAATACCTTCAGCTAAAAGTCGACTTGCCATTTCGCTCGCTACTTTTGCATCACCTAACATAACAGGGATGATTGCGTGATCAGCGCCGGCACAGGTAAAACCTGCAGCTTCCATGTTTTCACGGAAGTAGCGGGCATTATCTTTTAATGTTTTACGTAATTCGCCACCTTCAGCTAATAAGTCAATCACTGTGATTGACGCATTAACAATTGCGGGTGCTAATGAGTTTGAAAATAAGTAAGGACGAGAACGTTGACGTAACCATTCAATCGTTTCTTTTTTACCTGAAGTATAACCGCCTGATGCGCCGCCCATCGCTTTACCTAATGTACCAGTAATTATATCTACGCGGCCCATGACTTCACAATACTCGTGGCTACCACGACCTTCTTCACCAACAAAACCCACGGCGTGAGAATCATCAACCATCACTAAAGCATTATATTTGTCTGCTAAATCACAAACGGCTTTCAAGTTAGCGATAACGCCATCCATCGAGAATACGCCATCGGTAGCAATTAATTTAAAACGCGCACCTGCTGCATCAGCAGCAATTAACTGTTGCTCTAGGTCGCTGGCATCATTATTAGCATAACGATAACGTTTTGCTTTACATAAACGCACCCCATCAATAATCGATGCGTGGTTTAAAGAATCACTAATAATGGCATCTTCAGCATTTAATAACGTTTCAAACAAGCCAGCATTAGCATCAAAACATGAAGAATAAAGAATGGTATCTTCCATGCCTAAAAATTGACTTAATTTACCTTCTAACGTTTTATGGATATCTTGAGTACCACAGATAAAACGTACTGACGCCATACCAAAGCCATGCTCGTCTAAACCTGCTTTTGCTGCAGCGATAAGTTGAGGATGATTTGCTAAACCTAAATAATTGTTTGCACAGAAATTCACAACAGCTTCACCTGTTGCCACAGCAATATTAGGTTGTTGTGCGGTAGTAATAATACGTTCGGCTTTATATAAACCGTCTTCTTTAACTTGCTCAATTTGATCATTTAAATGTGCGTAAAAACGTGCGTTGTTTGAAGAGTCGTTCACAACAATTCCTTATTAATAGGTTCGAATAATAATAGTATTATTATCCTAGACCAACTTTTAAGAAAGTGACACTAGTTAAATTAATGCTTCTTTCATTAGGTAAAGTGACATGTAAGGCTGTTAAAATGACTATTATTGGTGTCTAATTGGTTTTTGACGGAGTTATCGAGTATTTAACATGATCACAGAAAAAGATGAAGAACTGCTTTCTATATTAAGGTGTAACGCCCGAGCAAGTGTTTCCGATATTGCTAGAGCAACGGGAGTTTCACGCACTGCTATACAAAACCGCTTAACAAAATTAGAAAATAGTGGTGTTATAAAAGCGTATAGTATTGTTTTAGGCAGTGAATATAGTAATAAATTAATTTCAGCAAATGTGTCACTAAAAGTGAACCCTAATTTAAGGCGAAATATTTGTATCGCTTTAAGAAAAATTCACAACATCAGCCATATTTATTCTATTAGCGGTGAGTACGATTTATTAGCGACAATTCAAGCGCAAACATTAGAAAAGTTAAATGAAATTCTGAATATGGTTTGTTCTTTAGAAGGTATAGAGCGGACAAATTCTTCTATTATTCTCGACACGGTTTTTGAAAAGTAACAGTGTATTTGAGGTTACTTCATTGTTCCAAGAAGCCATGTAGCAAGGTTTTGTGCCAAAAACTTATTACGGCGTAATAAATTGTGGCCTTGATTAACACCTTTAAAAACCTGTGTTGTAGAGCGGCTATCACCATTCCATGAAAATAATTCTTGAGCGGTTAAAAAGCTATCGGCATGATGCGCAGAACTGACAAAATAGGTAGGGATATCCATTAAGTTTTTATAATGCTCTTTTTCCATATAATCCATGATGGGAGAAAGAATAACAAAGCTATTAACACGCATTTTATCCGCTAATTGAACGGCTTCATTTACCGCGCAGCCACTTGCTACAATAGAAATAGGCTGTTCATTACCTATTTTACTGCGTAAATAATTATAAGCGTAAAGTACATCTTTTTCCCAATATGATGTAAGCATGGCGACTTCAGCTTGATAGCTAACAATATTTTTTACTTTTAGTTTTAAGGCTTTATTAGAAAATAGTTCGGATGTACTGGATCCATAACCTCGAAAATCAATAGCAAGTGCATTAATCCCTTGTTCGGCTAATAATTCTCCCAGCACAGAATAGCTTTTACTACTGTGAGAGCAGTCATGAAGGAGTAATACACCCGCACCAAGCGCATCACCGAGATAAAATGCTCCTGATAATGAAAAATTGTCATCGACAGCAAATTTAATTGATTCTGGAGATTTTATTGCGATTATAGGCGTATTATTTTGCTGATTATTCACGGGGGCAGAAAATTCTTGTGCTGATAAAAAAGGCACAACAAAAAGAAAGCTCGTTAAAGCGACTAATCGATTCAATAATCCCTTGCTGTCAATAAATCCACTCATTTTATTTGGCTGCTATTTGATTCCATTCTTGTAGTATAGACAATAACAAACTCAATCAGCTTTGGGTATTTTTATTGTTTACTTTAATGGCTATACTGCTTGCATTAACTACTAAAGAGCTTTTTTTGTGCGCTATCAATTTTCCTTGATGTTATATCGACTTTTTTTTCTTTGTGTATTACCTGTTATTTGGTTGTTACTGCTTTTACGCTCCATAAAGCAAACAGCTTACAGACAACGTTTAAGTGAACGTTTTGGCTTGTTGCCTAGAGAGCTAAAATCGGGTGGCATTATTGTTCATGCGGCGAGTGTTGGTGAAGTGATTGCGCTTAAAAGTTTTATCATGCAATTACTTGAAACTAAACCTAAAACTGTTATAACCGTAACAACTTTTACCCCAACAGGTTCAGAACAAGTCAGCAAACTTTTTGGTGATCGTGTTCAACATTGTTATTTACCCCTTGATAGTACTTTCTGTATAGCGGCCTTTTTGAATAAACTAAAACCCAAAGCAATGGTGTTTATGGAAACAGAATTGTGGCCTAACTTAATCGCACAAAGTCGAAATCACGGTATAAAGCTTTTATTAATTAATGGCCGTTTATCACAAAAATCAATGAACAGTTATAGCAAAATAGCTTGGTTGATCACTCCCACCATTAATAGTTTTGATAAAGTACTTTGTCAAAGCCAAGTAAATTATGATAATTTTTTAGCCTTAGGTGCCGATGCTTCTCGCTGTCAAATATCAGGAAATGTAAAGTTTGATATCAGTGTTAATCAAGCGGTAAAAGATAAACAGCAAGAGCTTGCTCGCTTTGTTGAAGACGAACGATTAATTTGGGTTGTTGCCAGCACGCATAAAGGTGATGAAAAAATTGCGTTAAATGCTTTTGCTTTACTGCTAAAAAACGTCCCCAAATTATTATTAATCATTGTACCGCGTCACCCCGAACGTTTTAATGAAGTAGCAGAGCTGTGCCATGACCGGGGGTATTCTATTACGCGTAGAAGTACTCAAGAAAAGGTGACGAGTGACAAACAAATCTGGTTACTTGATACGTTAGGAGAACTTTTACCCATTTGTGCTTTAGCTAGTGTAGTAACGATGGGTGGAAGTTTTTCAGCGATTGGTGGACACAATCCACTCGAGCCGGCATTATTTAAAAAGCCCATTGTTGTTGGTCCTAATATGAGTAACTTTGCTGAAGTAATGCAGCAACTCATCGCAGAAAAAGGCATTGTTCAGCTCGAGGATAAAGGTGATTCGGATGATAGAAATATTTGTGATGAGTTATTTCATGAAATTAACGCAATTTTAATGTCAGAAGAAACTCAGCAAGCACTCGGGGAAAGTGCCCACCGCGTTGTGACTGAGAACCAAGGCGCAAGTCAACGCACCTTGAAGCAATTATTGAAGTTAATATAGCAACGCAATAAATGTTTAATTAAGTTGGGCTTCAAACGTTAAAAACACCCTACCCATTCGTTTGTCTGCTAAAGCTGATTTTGGTGTATTTTCTTCATGCTCAGCAACGAGTAAATATCGCCCCGCATGTTGGGGTGTAAAAGTGATTTCGCCTTTTGCATTAGAGAGCAATTTTAACGTATTCGGGGTATCTCTATAACGAACGCCATTAGCCGTAATTTCTACAGAAACATTTTTTTGGGCTTTGCCATTGAATAAAAATTTAAACGTTACCTTTTCATTTCCAGCAATGTTTGACGGATGTGTAACGGTAAGTGATTTGTATTGCTTTGGCATCTTTTGGCAATTTATCACCAAGTTATGTTTTATTAGCCCATAACCTTTTACGGTCGCCGTCAATTTCATAGGTAGTCATGTAGGCTGCATTACTATTATTGGTAATTTTATAAGTACCGGATCCTTGTTAGAAGTAATCAGCGACACTTTTGCGATGTCCTTTATAAGTTGATGAAGGTCTAGAGATTTTTTCATCAGGCATTATAACCTTTACAAGATCTGCACCCCTTGCTTTATCAACATTAAAGGTTTCATTCGACGCCGTAATATCAAGCATGATCCATTCGCCATTTTTAGCAGACAAATTAAAGTGTGTCGGTAAAACCCAACGAGAATGAGCGAACGTTTGTGTGCTAATTGCACAGGTTAATGTTAACGCGATAATTTTTCTTATATTCATAATAAGTATTCCACGTTAGCTTTTGTGTTCATTCAGTTAATAAAGCTAATAAAATGATTAAGGCGTGACTGAAAATTTCATCTCATCAATCTCATTGGTGGCTGCTAGCGTAAATGTCGTTTTCTCTGACCACTTCAATAAATAAGGTATATTTACCTTTTTGCAGTGATTCTTTTTCATCGCTCTCCGCCATCGACGAATATCTTTTAACCATTTCGCTTGTTCACGCTAAAGTAAAAGTGTGCGTACCAACTTGCCCTGTGAATTTTCAATCCAACTCGCGACGTAGGGTGGGTGATACTCGCCAAGTTTTTGTTTTAACGTCAGATCAATATTCAATTTTGTATATGCCGAATTATTCGAGGTTGCAACCGCGGTAAAACTTATTAAAGGTTAAAAGCAGTAGTGTTAACCCAATTATGTTCGTTTTCATACAAGTGCCTTTAGGTGATCATTCAACAAGAGTGATCGTGATAATGTTAATTTCATTAAGCCCATAATATTGACGTCATGATCAGGGCTACAGTAACAGTTAAGCTAACCGATAATGTCTGGTTAAATCACCTTTGTGGCATCGCTAAAATAAACCCAATGATGGCGAATATAATACAAAGAGCGCTGGAGATATCAATAATCCATCCTCAAAAAACACTGGTGTTTCTTCCTTTATATAAGTCATTCATCAGCGCCCACCAACCTTAGTCAGTATGCTCAAAAAAAAGTTTTCCACTGACTAAATCATGGAGATAGCTGTGTTTTTAATTGCCTTTTTAATGTTATAAAACACTTCATCTTCGTTACTTTCGATAACCGAATTTTTTAAAGATATCGATAGTTTATTTTCTACGTACTCGGTTATATTAACAAGTTATTGTGGAGATAAAGGTGGACTTTTAATCAGCAAAAAATCAACAATTAACGCTTTCTCGTTAATGTCCACTTTTCTTTCACTAAACCACTCAGGATGATTCAAGGTAATGCGATTCAGATTATTGAATTAGTTCAGTTGATGTTACTCATTCGTGTTTATTCATGAGGCTATTTTTGGTGGAAAAGTAAGGCAGACAAAGTTAGGCTTTATTAAAATGAAATAAGGCCTGTGTTCTAATTTTGATTCATTTGAAGCGGATTTTGAGTGAAATGTTATTTGATGATGAATTCTGGGTAATGTTCTTCAATGAGCAGTAAGAGCTTTTCTTTCACTTGTGTAAAAGTAATGCCATTCATTAAGTCACTGCCTTTTGCGCGAATGCCCCAAGGTAAGTGTTCAAGTTTCTGTTTGTATTGTTCTTGTACGGTATGTTGATAGCAGCTGACGACATAGTTTTGATATAAATAAGGGCCAGTGCGAGAAGGGTTACTGTGCGCGTATAAACCAATAACAGGCGTACCAACAGTTACGGCCATATGTGCAGGGCCAGTGTCTGGTGCAATCACCAAATGCGAAAGTTTAAGAATGGCAAGAAGTTGTTTTAAATTAGTTTTTCCCACTAAGTTAACAATATCGCATTTACTGAAACTGATAATTTCAGTGGCTAATAATTGTTCTAATGTGGTTGGCCCACCACAAATAACCACTTGAAAGCCTAACTGTGTTAAATAATCGGCTGTTTTTGCATAACCTTCTGAATGCCAGTTTCTTTCTGCTTTACTTGCCGCAGGAGAAATAACGGCGATAGGTTGATCTGATGTCAATGAGAGGAGTTCACTTGCCCAAAGCTCATTTACATCACCAATGGGCATTTGCCAATAAGGACTTTCTGTAGGAACACCGATAGCTTCTGCAAATCCCATAAAACCGTCTAGTACATGTGGTTCATGTTGGGCGACAATTTTTTTATTGGTGAAAAGCCATTGGCCTTCTTTTGCGCGTTTACGATCAAAGCCAATTTTTACTTTTGCCTTAATGCATAAGCTTGCCAAACTAGCACGTAAGGCTACTTGCATGTGCAACAACACATCAAATTTTTGATGTGTAAGTTTAGTGCGTAAATCCTTATAACCTTTCAATCCTGCTTTTTTATCAAAAATGACAAATTCTACGTTGGGTAATCCTTGTAATAAATTAGCTTCAACTTTGCCTATCACCCACGTTATTTTAGTATTTGGGTAATAACGTTGAATTTGTTGCACCATCGCCACGGCATGACAAACGTCTCCAATAGCCGATAAACGTAATAAACATAAATTTTTTGGCGCTGTTAATTGACCCAGCATAAAGGAATCACCACAATAGAGCATATAAAGTATTTGAATTGAGCCTATTATCTTGAACAAGTCAGCAATTGTAAAACCCTACCAAGAAAAAACTTATCAAGAAGGTAATGTTTATTGTCGTTATAACGCGAATGCGATTGATGATTTTTCTCCCGAAATGCTAAATAGTAAATATTGGCAAGATAAAAAGGCAATAACCGGTAGTGCCCAAGGCCGTGGTACGACTTGGTTTATTCAATATAATTCGTTAGATTCAAAGTCACCAAAAAATCAACAATGGGTTTTACGTCATTATTATCGGGGTGGTTTAATCGGTAAAATTATTAACGATAAGTATTTATTTATAGGACAAAAAAACACACGTGCTGCACAGGAATACCAACTTTTAGATATTTTACAGTCGTTGGCATTACCGGCGCCAAAACCGATTGCGTTTCGAGTGACTAAAAAAGGGCTTTTTTATCAAGCAGACTTATTATCTTCTCGTATTGAGCATGCCCAAGATTTGGTGGCAGCTTTATCAAAAGGTGAATTAACCGGAGAGGTTTGGCGAGAAATCGGTAAGGTTATACGTCGTTTTCATCATGCAGGTATTTATCACCATGATTTAAATAGCCATAATATTTTATTAGATGATAAAAATCAGGTGTGGTTGATTGATTTCGATCGTGGTGAACAGCGTGCTGTTTCTTCAGCTTGGCAACAAGCAAATATCGCAAGATTACTTCGTTCTTTTGAAAAAGAAAAAAACAATCTACCTGTTTTTCATTGGACAAAAGAAGATTGGAATATATTGCTTGAAGGTTATTCACTGTAAGTTATTGGTGGCGTTAACTTAGGGTTTTTGCGTTATGGGCCTTCTTCGTTATTCATTAACAATTTTTTTTGAAAATCGCTTGGTGTGCAACCATATTCACTTTTAAAACACTTACTAAAATAACTTTGAGAAGAAAAACCGGTATCAAAAGTAGTATTTACTACACTTTGTCCTTGCGCTAATAACAAGCATGCTTTCTTTAAACGAAAGCGTCTCAAATAATCAGTAGGCGTTGTACCTAAAACACTTTTAAGTTTCCTAAATAATTGTCTCTCGCTCATCGCCATCGCTTTAGCAACAGTGTTTACCGTTGTCGATGTATCGGTGTGTTGTTTTTCTAATACTTCATTCAATTTTTCTATAAAAACATCTTGTTGACTAAACTGTTCAATCGAAGCGGTATCGATAAGTTTATCTAAAAATTTTTGTTCTATATGAGGCGACTTTACTGCTTTTTGATTATTTTTGCGTTTAAGAATATTCCTTATGGCCAGTAAATTCTCAATACGACTTTTTAATTCTTCGACATTGAAAGGCTTAGTCAAATATTCATCTACTTGGTGATGCCACCCTTTAAGTTTACTCTCTAAATCATGTCGAGATGTAAGTAAAATAATGGGAATGTGATCAGTTACTGGGTGTGTTCTAATTTTCTGTGTCGCTTGATAGCCATCAAGTACTGGCATCATAATGTCACTAATAATTAAATCGGGCACTTCTTGAATAGCGAGGTTTACACCTTCTAAACCGTCATAGGCACTGAGTACCATATAATCATTAGCCAGACAGTCAACCATATACTGATTCATATCAGGATTGTCTTCGATGATTAATACTCTTATTTGTTCATCTTGTACATTTGAAGCAAAGCTAGCACTGTTTTTTATAGGTGAGAGTGCTGTCTGTTGAGTCAAACTCATTAATTCCATGGCGACAATATTGTCTATTTGGTCATTTTTCAGTATGGCATTACTCTGCTGCTTTTCTTTATCTTCGTTAATAATCGGCAATAAAACTTTGATTGAAGTGCCACGTCCTAATTCGCTGGTTAAGGTAATGCTACCACTGTGGCTTATGATAAGTTCTTTGATTAAAGCCAACCCAATGCCAGCGCCTGTTATTTGTTCACTTTCTTTACTGAGAACTCTTTTGTATTTTTCGAAAACACTGTCGAGCTGATCGTTGGGTATACCGATGCCCGTATCAACAATTTGAATAGAGAGTTCATTATTCAACGTACGTTTGGTTTCTAAAGTAATACTGCCACTGTTATGGGTGTATTTTATTGCATTTGAAAGTAAATTTACGACGATTTTCTCAAGCGCATCATCTACCAATTCAAAATATATATGCTCGATATTAATGACTTGTAATTTAATGCCTTTCTCTAGGGCAAGATCTGTAAAAGCATCAACAAGCTGCTTAATAATATTGCCGGTATTTTGTAACGATTTTTGAGAAATAGCTTTCACGCGAAAAGTTTCTATATTGAGGAGCTGATCAACCATTCGAAGAAGTCGATAACCATTTCTTTTAATAACTTCCATTCTATTGATCTGATTATCTTCCAGATTTGAACTGAGTAACTGTGAGCTGGTGCCTAAAATAAGGGTAAGTGGTGTTCTAAACTCATGAGACAAATTGGCAAATTCTTCATTTTTCTGATCAAGCAGTTGCTCTACTTTATTTTTTTCTTGAGCGAGTTCTATTGTGCGGTGCTGAACGGAACGCTCTAATTCATTGGCTTTATTTCTCAGGGCTCGAGTACGAAAATGAATAATTAAATAGATAGAGATCATTATCAGTAGTGAGTCAATAATTAATGCCACTGTCGTTAACCACCAAGGGGGCAAAATAAGAAGAGCAATGCTCGTCTCAGCACCATTCCATTGCCCATTGTTATTTGTTACACGCACTTGAAATTGATATTCACCAGCAGGAATATTCGTATAATTTGCAGTGAGATTTTCACGATCAACATCACTCCAATGATCATATCCCGCTAGCCGATATTGATAACTGAGTTTATCGGTATTTAAGTAGTTAATATTAGCGAAACTAAACGCAAAATTGTTTTCTTTATGGGTTAACATTAATTGTTTTGCGGTTATAATATTTTCTTTTAATGGGCTTGTTTTTTTATCGTTGGTGACTTCAACTATGACTCCATTAATTTTTAAATTCGTTAAGTATAAAGACGAACTATCGTCCTTTTTACTTAATGTATTTGTATCAATACGATTAATACCATTCATTCCACCTAGCCATAGATCACCGGTTTTTGTATCAAAGAAACTTCCCAATGAAGAATCATTAGATTGCATACCGTCTTTTTCATAATAGTTGGTAAATAGCTCATCCTGTTGGTTAAACATAGATAAGCCGTTATAGGTACCTATCCAAAGGTTATTATTATTATCAACTTGGATATCAAATATGTCATTATCAGCTAAACCATTAATATCCTGATAATTTATATACTGACCTGTTTTTGGAGTGAATTTGATTATTCCACTACCTTTCGTACCTAACCAGATATTATTTTCATTATCTTGACCCATTGTAATAATGCGTAAGCTTTTATTTTCAGATAAAAATACACCTACTTGATCTGTTGATGGGTTATAGGAAATGAGTCCTGAATTTGTAGTACCTAGCCAAAGAGTGTCTCTAATTTGTTCTATACTTTTGACAGACAGTGTTTCTCGTTGAAGGTTTTTCGCTATATGTTTTCCATATAATTCTAGAGTTTGAGTTTTTTGATCATATTTTATTAAACCGTGTTCAATCATTCCTAGCCAAAGATTATTGTTTTTATCAACAGTAATATCCATAATCTTTCCATGTTGAATGATGTGTGTTTTTTCCAAATCAGTAAAGCTTAATTGACTGAATATTTTTGTTTGTGGGTTATATTTAATTAGACCCTCGTTGAAGCTTGCAATCCAAATGTTTCCACTTAAATCTTCTTTAATATCAATAATTAATTGGAATGAAATATTAGGCAAGTTTATGTTTTTTTTGTTAAAGAGCTTACAAGTGGTATTGGTATGATCAATGAAATTTAAGCCTTGTCCTTTTGCTCCTAACCACATATTCTTTTGTGAATCTAATAATAAGGCATGGTGTTCATTACTCGTAATACATTGTGAACGGTTATCTTGAGCGCGAAATAAATCAATGGAATTACCACTATAAGTCAGTTTATTAATGCCTACTCTTGTGCCAAGCCAAATATTACCAGTATTATCTGAAAAAGTAGAAAACACCATATTGGAATTCAACTCAGAACCTTTATTTTGGCTATTGTTAAGTTTGATTATTTCTTTTGTGCCTGGATCAATAATCATTAACCCATTCGATTTACTACCAATAATTAAATTCTTATCATGAGAATATTTCACTGTGTAAATAGGAGATGCGAGTAACTTATCTGAAGAGTATAGAGATCCAATAGCGTTATTTTTATTAAAGTTGATTAAACCGATGTTAGTACCAAGCAATAAGCTATCATTTACTTTTAAAATACTATATATCGTTATTTTTTTTTGAATGTTCGAAGATATATTCATCTTATGGTGGGTTATTCGCTTATGTATAAATGAATAACTGCTTAGGCCATTTTTTGTACCAATCCATAAATTATTATCAGCCGTTTGATATAAGCTTCGAATTTGGTTACTCGATATTTTGAAAGGGCTTTTTGCTGATTTATGAAAATGCGTAACAGTGTTATTGTTAGTTGGAAATCGCTCTATTTTGAATAAACCACTATTTCTTGTGCCGACCCAAATGTTGTTTTTGTTGTCTTCCAGTAAATTTAAGACAACTAATGGAGAACGGCTGTTTTCTAATTTAACGTGGGAGAAAGTTTCACTCTTTTCATTGTATTTTAATAGGCGTTTATTTGTGCCGATCCAAAGTTTGTTATTACTATCGATCAATAAAGATTTTACTTCGAGTGGCGTTTTTTCATTAATTTTTTGAAGTGAGTATTTTTTTACGTTCAAGCCATCGAAACCAAGGAGTCCTGAATTGGTGGCAAACCAAATAAAACCATGTGCATCTTGCGTTAGGGCTTTGACGGTTTGTTGATCTCGAGTTTTTGACGTTGTAAAGTTAATTACATTGTATGTTTTTTGTAGTGTACTGGCTAAAGTAACATGACTATTTAGCTGTAACATCAAAAATATTGACACCAAGAGTTTAAACATAGAGATAGGTTTATCCGAAACTATTAATCATCATCTTCTTCTTCGGTAGGATCAGTAACAAGAGGATCAGTTTCATATTTCACATCATAATTTAATTCCTCCTCTTCAATAACAGGAACTACGCTTGTACACGTTTTATCACTGCTACAAAAACTAATAACGTCAATAATGGATGGTAATGTTACTTGCTCCTGAATAGGTGAGTCAGCAAAGCTGACAGAGCTAATAAAAAAAGTGGCGAGTAAAGAATATTTAGCTATTTTCATCATAATTATCCCGAGGTGATTGGCCAGTCTTAATGAAGACTGCCGAGTTAAGTTATTTATTATTATTTTTGATAAAATCGTTTTCTAAACCATATAGTACAAAAGTCTTATTACTTTTAAGATTTAACATTCTATATCTTTATTATTAACATTACTTGATTTAATAAAGATATTAATATTATTGGAAAAGTGTCAAAAAAATAGTAAGTCAATTTATAACAGTTGTAACTAAAATATAAACAGACTGGCAAAGTGTTGGTTTTTATTTATATAAAAGGCAGAGCTTTTATGCTTTTTGGAGAATTTTTTGATGAGAAATTATCAGAAAAATAATGCATTATTACAAATAAAACAGGTAGAAAATATTAACTCAATATCCTGTAACGCTATTTATGGATCGCGTCATAACATATAAACTTAATATTTCTACCTAAAGTACTAGAGAGGCTAACAATCATTTATCTATTTGATAATATGTAAAGTAAGTAAACAATAAAACTATAATGAGATATAAAATAATTGGCTATCAATTTTAAGACTTTTGTTTGTATATTCTCGCCAATTACCTAGATAAAACGTTGTTTATGTTCATAGAAACACTCACCACAATATTTGGCGGTATTTGACTAGATATTGGCAGGTTTATAGTAGCTTTAAGTAGGCGATATTATTATATTTTAAAGTATAAATAAGCAATGTCTTTTAAGTAACTAGATAAACCTATAAGAAAGAGTGATTAGATTATGCCTAAAACAATTATTGAATATTTACATCATCATGTGGGGACTAAACCTAATGATATAGCATTTAGTTTTCTCCCCTCGAAAACTGAACCATTAACTGAATTAACCTTTAGAGAATTTTGGTCAGAAGCTATATCTGTGGCTAATTTTTTAAAAAGTAAAGTTCAGGTAGGTGAAAAGGTCTTGTTGCTTTATCCACCCAATATTGATTATGTCGTTACTTTTTATGGTTGTCTGTTAGCGGGCGTTATTGCGGTACCTGCACCTTTACCAAAAAACAACTCTTCACAAGTCATTGATATAGTGAATGAGTGTGATCCTGTGCTGGTATTGACGACATTAAGAGAAGTCTCTGCAATTAAAACATTTTGGGAAAAACACAAAGGGTTGATCAATCAGTTAAGTATTTTTACGTCGGATAATTCTGTTTCGCATTTTGGTGATCTAGAGGCTTGTCTAGATTTGAATCCAGAAGCGTCTGCATATGTTCACTATTTTTCGGACTCGAAAAATATGAATAAAAGTATCACGTTAACTCACAATGATATTATTGAAAATATGAAGCATTTATCGTTAATGTCTGGAGACAAAGCTGATGATATTTTTGTTGGGTGGTTGCCATTCTTCAACGATATGGATTTGATAGCACTTTGCTCATAAGGGAAAGTATAAAATTTATCAAATGAGGATGATATGACCTAAGGTCATATCATTTTTTTTAAGTGTTTTTAGGCGACGTCAGCCACTTCCAAACAACGCTTACGATACATTGTACGTGCTTCTAAAAATTCAGGCATTGCAGACTCAGTAATATAAGGTTGAATAATAACTAATATCTTCAATACGCCTTCGTAAAAAACGGCATCAGTAATTTCAATGTTTTTATTTTGGGTTTGATAGAAACTTAACCAGAAGGTGTTGACTAAACGTAAGATACTGACAATATCAGCCAAATCTTCATCAGAAAATTTCATCATTTCAGTACTACGTAATGATAATAGCATTTCACTAACACGTGTGGCGATCGATGATTGAACCTCAACATACTTTTCATGTAACAAAGGATTTTTTGCTAATAATACTGGAAGGTTACTGTAGAAAAAACGAAATTTCATTAAGGCTTGAAAAACAGCATCCATATATAAAATAATGGTATCCAGAGGTTTCACATCAGGAGAAACAAAAGGTACTGTTTCTAATAACAGGTTACGAGCATATTCTTCATAGATGGAAAGAATAATGTCTTCTTTATTCCTAAAATGATAATACAAGTTCCCCGGACTAATACTTAAATGCGCAGCAATATGATTCGTTGTTACATTACGCTCGCCTTGTTCATTGAAGAGGTCAATGCTGGCCTGAATAATTTTATCACGGGTTTTCATGTCAGTTACTTCTGTTTTATGCCATTGTATTATTTTCCATCATACTATCAATATTGAACTGACGGAAAGGCTTTTCGAGTAAATACTTTAACAAAATTGTGTTTGTAAGTTTCCATTCGCTAAAAATAGCCTTTACAATGTTTTTAAGTTTAGAAAGAAGATACAACTAATGACAATAAAAGCGATTTATCCAGGCACTTTTGACCCGGTTACTAACGGTCATACAGATTTAATTGAACGAGCTAGCCATTTGTTTACTGAGGTTATTGTTGGTGTTGCGGCAAGCCCAAGTAAAAAACCTCGTTTTGATTTAGCACAACGTGTGGCAATGATTGAAGAAGTGAGCCAACACCTACCGAACGTTACCGTGGTTGGGTTTAGTGGTCTATTAGTTGATTTTGCTAAAACAAATAAAGCCAAAGTGCTTATTCGTGGTTTACGTGCGGTGTCTGACTTTGAATATGAATTTCAATTAGCCAATATGAATAGACGTTTATCACCTGAATTAGAAAGTGTGTTTTTAACGCCTTCAGAAGGAAATTCTTTTATATCATCAACATTAGTCAAAGAAGTTTCTTTACATGATGGAGATGTGAGTCAATTTGTACACCCTATTGTAAAAACGGCTTTAGAACAAAGTTCATAACGTTTATTTTCTACCTTGATAAAAAACAACAAAGCTATATTATTAAGTAATAGGAGTGTGGCAAGTGCGCTACATTGACCACATCTTATTTAATCATTAAAAATGATTGGGAGACATGATGAAATCTATAATACTGATACTTTTGGGTTTAATACTCATTACGGGTTGTTCACATAATAAAGGTTTGAGTGACAAAGAAAAAACCCAAGCCTTTCAAAATTACCTTACGATAAATAATATTGAAAATGTTAGCAAGATCACAACGTTCACGTTTCGAGGATGGAGTAGCTTAACCAATGAATATTTAATGATGTCCTCCTCGCATAAACGGCATTACTTGATTGAGCTTGTAGGTTTTTGTTCCGAAATATCTTGGACTAACACTCTTATTATCAACCGCTCAACAAACTCATCGTTGTATGCTGGATTTGACTCGGTTTCAACGCCTAATGAGCCCCATATCAGGTGTATGATAAAAAAGATTTATCCAATAACTGAGGAGCAAGAAAATGAAATTAAAAACCTTACAAAATCAAAGGAAGAAAGATTAAAATCTATAAATAACTCTGAAAAAAAATCACCTGATTTATAGTGTAATGGCTATCATTTCAATCTTTTGAATCAAATTTATTCACTTTGGCAGCACGGACAAAAGACTGAGCTGCGATTTGATTGCCTAACCTCTTCTAAAATTGTTTGGCAGGTTTTACATTTTTTTCCTGCTCGACCATAAACTAATAATTCTTGCGCAAAATATCCGGGGCGACCATCCGCTTGAGTAAAGTCCTTTAATGTTGTACCACCTTGAGCGATCGCGGCGGTTAATACTGTTTTGATAATATCCGTGAGTTGATCAAAACGCACTTCAGAAATGGTACATGCTAATACCGTTGGTAAAATTCCAGCTTTAAACAGCGCTTCATTGGCATAAATATTACCAACACCCACAACTACGGGGTTTGACATAAGGAAGGTCTTTATTGGTACTTTTCTATTCTTTGCTTTATTAAATAAGTAACCATAAGAGAAGCTATCACTTAATGGTTCAGGACCTAATTTACTCAATAATCCACGTTCATCAATATCATCTTTAAACCATAAAACAGCACCGAAGCGTCGAGGGTCATTCAAGCGTAAGGCTTTACTGTGAGCGAAGACTAAATCAAAATGGTCATGTTTGGCGACAGGCGTATTTTCATTGATAACTCTAATAGTACCCGACATGCCCAAATGCAGCACTAAAGTACCGTGTGAGAACTTGATCAATAAGTACTTAGATCGTCGTTCAACGGTATGAACACGATGACCAATCATGCTTTGAACGCTATCAGGAATCGGCCAACGCAGTTTGGCATTACGTACAATGACTTGAGTGACGGTTTGTTTTAAAATATGCGGACTAATGCCTTGTCGGCAAACTTCTACTTCAGGTAACTCGGGCATAATAACTCTACACTGGATTAGATTTTTAAAATTACAGCGTTAATGACTGCATACGATTAACAAAGGCTTGGGCAAAACGTGTTGCTGACTGTTCATCCATATTAAAATATAACGAAGGTTCAATGAGCTCAGCCTCCATAAGCGCAAAACCTTGCTTATATCTTACAAAATCTACGCGAGCATACAGTGGCATGCCTATTTGTGCTTTGATGGCGCTGAGTGTCTGTTCTGCATGGTTTGTTAAGTCTGCTTCGGGGGTTATCGCCGCTAAGCGCCCGCCATGTTCTTCCTGTACACGAAAATCACTGTCTTTTGGTGTCTTCAAAATTGCGTGACTGTATTTACCATTGAAATAAAAGAGTGAAAACTCACCTTCATTAATGACACTTTCCATAAAAGGTTGCACTAAAAACTCGCTTGTTGAAAAGGCTTCTTCAAGTTGTGGGTAATAAGTTTGATGATTATCTTTGGTTAACCAAAAAGTATTATCAGCATTTGCACTTATACGAGGTTTGATGACTAATTGATCAACATTTAATTCAGTAAAGTATTTATCGACATGTTCTAGTGTTAAATTTTCACGCCAAAGCGTTGTAACGATATTGACACCATTGTTTTCTAATTCACGTAAGTATTTTTTATCAATATTCCATTCAACAGTTTTTAAACTATTTTCAAGATGAGCACTCGATTGTTCAATATTATTAAGAACGTCTAAAAATGCAGATGCGTCGTCTTGGTAATCCCATGGTGAGCGAATTATCACCGCGGCGTAGTCATTCCAATTCACACTTTCATCACGCCATGAAATCATATGTATTTTCCAACCTAAATGGAGTAGAGGCTGTTCAAGTAAGTTGTCGTATGCCTCAAAGTCGTCCAAGTTGTTCATTGTGAGTATGGCGCAGTGCTGTAAGTTATTATCAGTCATTTGTATGATCTTTTTATAGTCGTTGTGGAATAGGTATAGTTTAGCTTGCTAATATTTCATTTGGAATGAGTTGTGAAAATATAACTAGGGGGAAAGATAACCATCTATTTTGTTGCTCATTAAAAATGAGTAACTCATTGTCAGTAATAAAGAGGTTAAGTCTTTGTGCTGATGTTTCACCGGCTAACTCAACGGAAACGACTAAGGCCATTTGACGCTCAAACTCGGGTGGGTCTGTCATGATATCACCTTCGATCTCATGCCAAGTTAACATCATTTGATCTAATGCTTGTCCAGATATTTTTGCCGGCGATGCTCTCCAAGTTCGCCCGATACGTTGAATAGAAACTTGTTGATTAACCGCTAATGATAAAATAACAGCATGATTGGAAAATATAGTTTTTTGCTGGTCATCATCTGACGAGTATAATTTTTTATTCGTTACGTTAATCACGAGAATAAAAATCATCACTGAAAAAATGATAACGTTATTCCAACCAGTACGAGAAAGCTTCATGAAAATCTACATCAGTAAGTAATAGAATAACGATGATACTAAATTTTAGGCAATAAAAAACCCAGCAATTGCTGGGTTTTTCAAAACTAAAATTAAATTACTTAATTTTAGCTTCTTTGTACATAACGTGCTGACGGATACGTGGATCAAATTTCTTGATCTCCATCTTTTCAGGCATAGTCTTTTTATTTTTATCTGTAGTATAAAAATGACCAGTACCGGCACTAGAAACTAAACGAATTTTATCGCGCATAATAATTTCCTCTAAAAGTAGTTGTTAAACTTTTCCGCCACGGGCACGAATGTCAGTTAATACTACATCAATACCTTTCTTATCGATAATACGCATTCCTTTCGGAGTTAAACGTAATTTAACGAAACGGTTTTCACTCTCAACCCAAAAACGGTGAGATTGAAGGTTTGGTAAAAAACGACGACGAGTCGCATTTCTTGCATGTGAACGGTTGTTTCCAACCATTGGCACTTTGCCTGTTACTTGGCAAACTTTAGACATTCTGAGTACTCCAAAAATTAATTCCAGGTCGAACTATTATTCCCCAAGACCGTCGCCTCAGGATCCTGAAAAAGGTGGCATATTATAGTGAAACTGAAAAATGAAAGCTAGTATTAATAATAAAAAATCATACATGTTTGTTATTATTTCATTATTACATTGTTTTTCAGCTACTTAGCTGGGTTTTGTTGGTGTTTGGATGATATTTAGCACTATATTTGTGGAGTAATTAAACAAATAAATAAAATATTGTTTTTAATTTATACCTGAATCGAGGAGTTTTTTGAGTTTATCGTGTTGCTCTTCATTACAAAGCTCGTTAATTAAAATACGAATAATATGCGATTTAGCTAAATTAGTCTCTTTAGCGAGGAGTTGTAATTGGTCGATAGCTTGCTCACTGAGTGTGAAAGTCGCATGGCGAAAAGGTTTATGATTTTTAGCTTTTTTGCTTATTAACTGTTCTTTCGCTGCGATGATTGCTTGTTCGATACTGACATTTTTAGTGACTTGACTATTGACAATTTCAGGGTGCCCTAACGCATAGTTTTCCGCGTCAGCTATAAACTCATCAACAGTGAAATTCCCTTTATTTTGCTTTTGTTTTTTCGATTTTTTTAGATCAGTTAAACTCATGTGAGTTGTCCGGTTTCATCGCTAATAATTCTTCCGCTATGGCAGTCATTTCTAGTGCTGCTTTACCTAGAGGATCTATTTCTAATACTGAGGAGCCTTGTTCTTCACTATCATCATAAACATTACGATTAAAGGTTACCGCGTTTAATACGTTTATGCCATAAGAGTGACAGACATCTTTAGCTTCCAAGATACGTTTGGCTTG
The DNA here is from genome assembly GCA_041890515.1 of Alteromonadaceae bacterium. Classification (GTDB taxonomy): domain Bacteria; phylum Pseudomonadota; class Gammaproteobacteria; order Enterobacterales; family Alteromonadaceae; genus Colwellia_A. Next base: position 15,956 of record JASDWX010000088.1, on the reverse strand, counting down.
ATTAGGTAATGACGGGCATTGAGTTATTACAAAAGAAGCGAGCATTTTAGGGTTAACCATTTTACACGTACTGAGCATGTCTTCCATGTGAGGCACTGTTTTTAAATCACGGCGTTTAGGACGCAGTGGAATAATAACATGATCAGCAACTGACATCGCAGCACGTAGTGCTAGATTGTCTTGTCCGCCACAATCGACAATAACATAATCATAATGCTGCATTAAACTGAGTAAATCGTTACGAATTTTACCGTATAATTGAATACAGTTTATCGCAGGTAATGATGGATCTGAATTTCTTGCTTGGATCCAATCCGACGTTGTTCTTTGAGGGTCGCAATCAACCATTAGCACGATTGCTTTCTTATCGCGGGCAAAATAAACGGCTAAATTTTGCGCTAAACAACTTTTTCCGCTACCACCTTTTTCACCACCAACTAAAATCATCATAAGATAAAAGGTCCTTACCTCTTGTTATTACACTAACGTCGAGCACTAATTATAGTGTAAATATTTTATTTTGCTTTATTACTGTTTAAACGTAATGCTAATTCAAAGTAACCATTCGGTTGTGCTATACAGCGAATCACTTTGCCATGTAAATTTTGGCTGTTTGGGTTGGCTACTTTGAAAACCACGGTGACTTCGGTTTGAAGCGGAATGCTATGATCGCAATCGAGTTTTAATCCCCCTCTTGAAAAATCTAAGCAAGTGATTTTTCGTTGAAGTTGTTGTTGTTGTTCATTAACCCAAATAATATCAACAAGTTCTTTTTCCATATCTAATCGGAAATGTTGTCTTCGTTCACTTTCGTCATCAATATTTTCATTTGATTCAGACTCATTCATTTCACTCTCCTACCTTTTTTTGTGTGTTATAACTCACTATTTTCAGCAAATGAGTAACATTGGTTTCCTGCTACAATTATGTGATCAAGTACCCGTATATCAATTAAGCTTAGTGCCTGCTCTAGCCTTTTGGTAATTTGTTTGTCGGCAATGCTTGCCTCAGCAATACCCGATGGATGATTATGCGCAAGTATCACGGCAGACGCTTGCTGTTTTAATGCTTTTTCAACGACAATTCTTGGATAAACCGCGGCTGCGTTAATCGTGCCAAAAAATAATCGCTCAAATTTTAAAACTTTATGTTGATTATCAAGAAACATTACCGCAAAAACTTCTCTAGTTTCCCCACGTAATTCGCTCGTTAAATAATCTCGCGTTGTTTGTGAAGAATTTAAAACGGTACCATGATGTAACTGTTCGGCAAGGTATCGTTTCGACATTTCTAAACACGCTTGTAATTGCACATACTTTGCTATGCCTAAACCATGATGTTGGCAGAACTCTTGTTCAGTGGCGCGATAGATAGCCGCAATGCTGCCAAAACTTTTTAGCAGCAGCTGTGCTAGGTCAACGACATGACAACCTTTTACACCGGTACGTAAAAATATTGCCAGTAATTCTGCATCACTTAAACTGCTAGGCCCTTTGTGGAGTAACTTTTCCCGTGGTTTTTCACTTTCTAACCAATCTTTTAACATCATCGCATCCTTGCAAAGCCAATTTATCATTGTACAAATTAATGGTATCTTATCGCCACTTACCGTTATTAAGATTAGCAGTTTATGCAAATTCTACAGGGAAAAAAAATAGTTTTGGGTATTACAGGCGGTATTGCTGCTTATAAAACACCAGAATTAGTGCGTCGTTTAAAAGACCATGGCGCCAATGTACGTGTGGTGATGACCTCCGGAGCACAGGCTTTTATCACGCCATTAACATTACAAGCTGTTTCTGCTAATGCTGTTTCTGATAGCTTACTTGATACCCAAGCCGAGTTAGCAATGGGCCATATTGAATTAGCAAAATGGGCTGATTTCATCTTGATCGCACCTGCCACGGCAGATTCTATCGCGCGTATTACCTGTGGTATGGCGAATGACTTACTCACCACCATTTGTTTGGCAACAAGTGCGCCAATTGCTATTGCTCCAGCGATGAATCAGCAAATGTGGCACGCTCAAATCACTCAAGAAAATATGAGTAAACTTATCTCACGCAAATTTGAGGTATTTGGTCCAGGCTCTGGAGCTCAGGCTTGTGGTGATGTTGGATTAGGTCGAATGTTAGATGTTGATGAATTAGTGACACTCACTTGTGAATTTTTTCAACCCAATAAAAGCGTTATTAAAAATGACTTATCAGGTCAAACATGGGTTATCACAGCAGGACCAACGCGAGAAGCTATTGATCCCGTACGTTATATATCGAATCACAGTTCAGGAAAAATGGGTTATGCCATTGCACAAGCAGCGCAATTAGCGGGAGCAGATGTAAAAATAATTTCTGGCCCAGTGAGTATTTCAACGCCAGTAGGTTGTATAAAATTCCCCGTTGAAAGTGCTTTGCAGATGCACCAACAAGCATTGGTACTTGCAAAGAGTGCTGATGTTTTTGTTGCATGTGCCGCTGTTGCAGATTATCGAGTGTCAGAAATTTCAGTACAGAAAATCAAAAAATCAGCGGATGATATACAAATTAATTTAGTGAAAAATCCTGATGTTGTTGCCGATGTTGCCGCTTTAGCATCGAAACCTTTTACCGTCGGATTTGCGGCAGAAACACAAGACGTTGAACATTATGCGTTAGATAAGTTAAAAAGAAAAAAGCTTGATATGATTGCCGCCAATAATGTTTCGCTTTCAGGTCAAGGTTTTAACAGTGATGATAATGCATTAACAGTTTTTTCCAGTAAAAATAAAACGGAGTTACCGTTAGCATCAAAAAAAATACTTGCAGAGCAATTAGTGCAATTAATTTCGCAACACTATATTGAACAATCATAAGAGAAATATTTATGTCAGTAGCGCAAAAACCTAATCGTAAGCAACAAATTTTAGAGTGTTTGGCAAAAATGCTAGAAACTTGTCCGGGTCAGCGAATAACTACCGCGAAACTTGCCACAGAAGTGGGTGTTTCAGAAGCTGCGCTTTATCGTCATTTTCCTTCCAAAGCACGTATGTTCGAAGGTTTAATTGACTTTATTGAAGAGTCAACTTTCTCACGAGTGAATTTAATTCTGAGTGATCACAAAGAAGCACTGGTGCGCTGTCATCACATTTTGCATGTATTATTAGTTTTCTCTGAGCGTAATCCCGGTATGTCTCGTATATTAGCCGGTGATGCTTTGATGGGGGAAAATGAAAGATTACGTGCACGCGTAAATCAGTATTTTGAAAAGCTTGAATCTCAATTTAAACAAGTATTACGTGAACGAAAATTACGTGAAGGCAAAAGTTTCAATACTTCAGAGCAAGCGTTAGCAAATATATTATGTTCTTATGTTGAAGGGAAAATTAGTCAATATGTGCGTTCAGGATTTTCCAAAAAGCCGAGTGATGACTTTAATGAGCAATGGCAATTTTTAATGGCTGGAAAATAGAAAGTCGCTTAAAAAATAATATATAAAACAACAAGTATAAAAATAAAAATTAAGGAACTAATGTGAGTAATTTATCACAACTTCAACCAACGCATTTATGGCAGTTATTTGAAAAAGTATGCAGTATTCCACACCCTTCAAAACATGAACAAAAAATATCTGCTTGGATCCAAGCTTGGGCACAAGAACAAGGTTTAGCCGTAAAAGAAGATACAGTCGGTAATATTTTCATTAAGAAGGCAGCCACTGCAGGTATGGAAAATTGCCAAGGCGTTATTCTTCAAGCACATATGGACATGGTTCCGCAAAAAAATGCAGACACCGTTCATGACTTCTTAACTGATCCGATAAAACCCTACATAATTGAAGAAGCCGATGGACAATGGGTGACGGCAGAAGGCACAACATTAGGCGCGGATAATGGCATTGGCTTATGTTCTGCTTTAGCGGTACTAGCAAGCCACGATATCGCTCATGGTCCTTTAGAAGTTTTAATAACGATAGACGAAGAAGCAGGAATGACAGGCGCTTTTGGCTTAGAGGCTGGCTGGTTAGAAGGTGATATTTTAATTAACACCGACTCTGAGCAAGAAGGCGAAATATACATGGGTTGTGCCGGCGGTATTGACGCTGAAGCAAACTTTAAGCTGAAATTTGAAGATGTGCCAGAAAATGTAACTTCCTTTACACTTTCTATTTCAGGCTTAAAAGGCGGTCATTCTGGTGTTGATATTCATACAGGTCGCGCCAATGCGAATAAACTTTTAGTACGCTTTTTACTTGAAGCGAGCCAACAGTTTGATCTGCGTTTAGTCGATTTAAACGGTGGTAGTTTACGCAATGCTATTCCTCGTGAAGCTGACTCGAGTTTTGTTATTGCTACAAAAGATGTAGAAGCTTTTAAAGCAAGTTTAGCTGATTATTTAGCGACATTACGCGCCACATTAGGCAGTGTTGAAACCGATATTGATATGTTGCTTATTTCACCAGAAGTTTTTGACGAATGTTGGAATAGTGAAACACAAACGTCTATTTTAAATGCGTTAAATGCTTGTCCGAATGGCGTTGTTCGTATGAGTGACGATATTGAAGGTATTGTAGAAACATCGCTAAACTTAGGGGTTATTCGCTGCAAAGGTCGTAATTTTGTTGCTATGTCGCTTATTCGCAGTTTACATGACGATGGCCGCTTAATGGCAGAATCTATGGTGAAATCAGTTTTTGAATTGGCAGGTGCACAGGTTGAATTTTCAGGCGCTTACCCTGGTTGGAAGCCTGATACCCGTTCGAGTATCATGAAAAACGTGCGAGATACTTACCAACAACTTTTTAATAAAGTGCCTGAAATTATGGTAATTCATGCAGGGTTAGAATGTGGTTTGTTCAAAACTGCTTATCCTAATTGGGACATGGTATCGTTTGGCCCTACAATTAAATTTCCTCATTCACCAGATGAGAAGGTGAACATTGAGGCTGTTGCGCTTTATTGGCAGTTATTGGTTGCAGTCTTAAAAAACATACCAGAAAAAACCTAGTCTATCGTTTGAGCGGATAGGTTGCTATTTTGAATTTATTTAAAGGCACAATGCTCATTGTGCCTAAATAAATTCAATCAAGTCTTCTAAAATCAATCCAAAATTACGCAGCAATACATAATACCAATTTCATTAAGTTGTTGCTCACTTGTACTGGTTAAAATACTTCACAACCGCGTTGCTCTCAATCCCAATAGCCAGCTATTGGTCAATCTAGCGCCTTGCTCTGAAATATTTTTCCTGCGCACAACAAGATCACAAACTTAATGAAAATGGTATAACTTGTTAGCCTAAGGTCTAATAAACATTTTATTGCAAAGCGTTATACTCAATGATAGGAAATTCTAAGGTATCAAATTATGTTCCAACCAGAAAAAGCAATAGTTGCTGACGATCATCCCTTATTCAGACAAGCGCTGTTAGCTGCGCTTAACGTTAAGTTTAATAAAACTCAGTGGTTAGAAGCACAGACAATAGAGCAACTTGAACAGCAACTCTCATCAAATACTGACAGCGATTTAGTCTTATTAGATTTGAATATTCCCGGCGCTCATGGATTTAATACCTTGATTCATGTACGTAATCATTTTCCACAGATACCGGTTGTGATGATTTCCGCACATGAAGATAACGATACCATTCGTAAAGCCATGGAATATGGTGCAGCAGGCTTTGTACCAAAATCTACTCCAGTTGAAACGATTATTTATGCGATCCAACAAATATTAATGGGTGAAGTTTGGGTTCCTGAGAGTTTTGAAAATGCGTGTAAAGGTGATGGCGAAACTAATATTGCTGAACGCGTGGCTAGTTTGACTCAGCAACAATACCGAATTTTAATGATGTTCGCACAAGGTTTACTAAACAAACAAATTGCTTATGACCTTAATGTATCAGAAGCAACCATCAAGGCTCATGCAACCGCCATTTTTCGAAAGCTGAATGTCCGTAACAGAACGCAAGCCGTTATTGCTATTGCGCCGCTTAACGTGTCCGAGCCGACTATCAACCACTAGAAAAGATAATTATTGATGCTACTCTGAATAATTCTCTTGTAACTTCGTCGCTAGCATCGCGCTCATCATTGCACGAAGTGCCGCCGGTTTTACCAGCTTCCTCATAAAACCCACATTCGCTTTCTGCGTTCTTTCTTCAATATCGGTTTCAGTTGTCGCAGTAATTAAAATGGCAGGTATGAAATGATTCGCAGTATGTCTAAGCTCTGTCGTCAATGTTAAACCGTCTTGATTATTATTAAGTTGATAATCTACCAATAATATTTCAATATCATTTTTATGGTTGCTAAAGACTTTTTTAGCTTGTTCAAATGAGTCAGCTGACACCACATTACAATGCCAGGCACCTAACAACGCTATCATGCCATTAAGCACATCAGGGTCATTATCAATGCACATGACTGTTACGTCTTTTAATCCTATTTTTGCTACCGGTTTCTCAATTTCAATATTGAATTGTCGATGAGCTTTTGTAATAGCGACTGAGAACTTACAACCTTGGTGTTCTTTTGATTTTAAAGAGAGTGGATGCCCTAACAACTGCGCTAAACTCTGTGTAATATTAAGGCCTAATCCAAGACCTCTGCTCGAGTGATTTGGATTGTTTTCTAACTGAGTAAATTGTTCGAAAACAACTTCTTGTTTTTCCAAGGGAATACCAGGGCCGTTGTCTAGTACTTGAATACTCACTTGCTTATCAATAATACGAGCACCTAATAAAACCTTACCAGGGCTAGCATAACGAAATGCATTACCGATTAAATTCTGTAAAATACGACGTAATAAATTTCGGTCAGAAGTGATCCAAGCTTTACAAGAAACGACTCTGAATTCTACATCATATACTTCTGCGGACGCCGAGAATTCTTGTGCTAAATCTTTGAATAAATCGTTAATAGAAAACGTGGTGTAATGTGCAGTAATATTACCACTTTCAATACGTGCTATTTCCCCTAAGTCGGCAAGTAAGTCGTTAGCCACTTTTAATGAATGATCAATATTTTTGACCTGTCTGCACTGACTTTCGCTTAAATTACCCTGACTACTCAATGCAGAAGTAAACAGTCTTGCTGCTTCTAAGGGCTGCATTAAATCATGGCTACAGGCTTTCAAATATAAACTTTTCTTGATATGTGCTTGTTCTGCTTTTTCTCGTGCAATGTCTAAATCAGCATTTGTTTTTGCTAATTTTTTAGTGCGTTCGGTAATGATGGCTTCCAAATCAATATTGGTATCTTTCAACACTCTCTCTGCCTCTTTATAAGCCGTAACATCAGAAAACAACATAACGAAGCCGCCGCCAGGCAAAGGATTACCTTGAATTCTGATGACTTGACCGTCAGGGTGCTTACGTTCAGAGCTATGAGGGCTACCATTTCTTAAGTACTCTAAACGCTTCTCAACTTGTCTACTAATTTCACCTTCACCACACAAGCCTCTAGAAGCGTTGTATCGAATAAGGTGTTTTATAGGGCAGCCTTTATAAATCAATTCTTTAGGATAAGAAAATAAGTCGATATATTTTTTATTCCATGCCACGAGTTTGAGTTCGTTATCAACAATTGAGATCCCTTCACTGGCATTTTCGATCGCACTTTGTAATAAGTTTTGACTAAAGGTTCGCTGCTGGCTTGATGCGTCCTCAACCAACACGGCAATTTCATCGAGCGCAATATCACGCCCATCTAGGGCTGATGATAATACTAAGCGTGCTGATGATGCGCCCATAACACTTGCCAGTGTATTTTCAGTATGGAGTAATAATTGTTGATTATAATCGTGTTGAGTCACTTCTTTTTTGACAATACCTTGTTGGAATTGCATAAAACTGATTTTTGCCTTTCCTTCACCAACAAACCTTGAGACCAAGACTTCTAAATCGCGCTCATCAACATGCCGAATTTTCTGTGAACTTAATGGTTGAGGTGCTTGCCATTCTAGAAACAATGAAGCTTGCACTCGTTCTTGCACACTTTGACGACTTATTTGTGACAATGCCCACATTACAAAAATATTAACGGCCAAACTCAGTAAGCTTACTGTGGTATTCGCCGAAAGGAAACTATCGGTAAAAGGTTGATCATATAAACCAAATTGTGGAATAAAATTGAGTAAAAACCAGAGTGAGAAACCAATTAGAATGCCCGCATATACGCCTGTTAAACTTGCTCTTCGCCAATAAAATGCGGCGACAAGTGCTGGAGTTAGCTGTGCAAATGCACCGAAAGCAATTTCTCCTAACGAACTTAATGTATCTGGCGAGGTCATTAGAAATACGCCATAACCGAGCAGAATAACTAAGAATACCAGTACTTTTCGAATATTAAGTAAGCGAATGCGAAACTGATCAAAATCTGTGTTTTTAGTTTTACTCGCGCGAAAAACATAGGGGAAAACTATTTCATTACTTAACATGGTACTCAACGCGATTGAAGAAATAATAACCATAGAGCTGGCTGCTGAAATAGCGCCAAGAAAGGCAAACAGTGTTAACCATGTTTGCTCTTGATGCCAAGGCAAAAATAAAACATAAGCATCTGAAGGCACGCTATCACCTAACAACATCTGGCCAGCAATGCCAAGTGGTGCTGCAAAAAGAGCAAAAACTAACAAATAGAGCGGGAATATTTTTCGACTGAGCTTGGTATCGTTAGGGTCTTTAAGTTCAACCACCATCACTTGAAATTGTCGAGGTAACGATAAAAATGCTGCCATCACGATCACTAACATGGCTAGCATCGACATCATATTAGGAAAGTTAAGTTGCTGCTCAAGTTGTAAGTTCGCCCCTGATTTGTGCCAAATGTCCATGGGTGAATCAAAGACAAAAAAAGTAACGAAAATGCCAACGGCTAGAAAGGCAAAAAGTTTGACTAAGGACTCAAAAGCAATGGCGAGCATAACACCGGGGTGGCGTTCAGTTACATCGATGTGACGAATACCAAATATCACGGTGAAGCCAGCGAGTACAAGGCTCGAAATTAATCCAAAACGCCAAGTCACTAAGCTTTGTTCTGCTTGAAGTTGCTGAAAAGAATAAACAATCGCTTTTAGCTGTAAGGCGATATATGGCATGGTGCCAATTAACGCGACGATCGTTACCATAATAGCGAGATTGTGCGACTTTCCGTAACGTGAAGCGAGTAAATCGGCGAGTGACGTTAAATTTAATTTTAAACTGACACGCACAATACGTTGGATAAAAGGCCAAGCAAAAACAAACAATAAGATGGGGCCTAAATAAATAGGAATATGAGAGAGAAAATTAGTAGAGGCTTGACCAGTCGTACCTAAAAAGCTCCAAGAGGTACAGTAAACGCCTAACGTCAGTGCATAAATAATCCCCTGACTTTTACGGACGATTTTATGACGATATTTGTTTCCTAAAAATGCAATAAGAAAAAGTAGGCCAATATAACCAATACTTAATGCAGATAATTGCCAGTTGGGAAACATAAACATCTCAATTTATTTTTTATAGCTCCTACAATAACAAGCCTATTTACTTATTTAAACTAAAGTTATCACGTAATTCAACGTTCATTACTTACGGTCTATCTTTTTCACATTGCACTTCGTTAACAATTCTATATAATGCCGTTCGAATGATGTTCGAATAGATTAACTGAAAGAGATTATTATGCCTCCAGCTCCAAAATTTAGCCTTGAAGAACAAGAGAAATTAATCTTGTTTGCAGCGGTCACAGCAATAGAAAAAAGTACGTTATTAGATTTTTCTATGTCATCAATTGCTAAGTCAGCCGGTCTATCAATGGGATCTGTTTATAAGTTCGTGCAATGTAAAGAAGATCTATTGATTGCACTAGCAACAAGAATGTATCAAGAAAAGCAAAAAGTATTCAGCCAAGTGCTTGCGTTACCCCTCACGACACCCGAACGAATTATGGCGTTAAGTTTACTCGATTTTACCAAAGTACAGATGTATAGCTTTGATGATCAGCTAGAAAGTATTGTGAATACTTGTTCGATCATGAAGCGCAGTTCTCAACGTTGGCTTGATTACATGTTCACCTGTTGCAAAGTGTGTGAAGACTCTTTTCAAGCACTGTTAAACGAGGCGGTTAAAAGCGAAGAGTTGGGATCAAACCCGGGGGATCTGGAAGAAATAAACGTTGGTGCATGGTCTTTATCCGTGGGCTACTTTCAAACAGTACGTATGCATCATGGTCGAAATAATCAGCAAGAGAATGATGGCCAAGCCTGCGTATCATCGTTAGCGGTAGATAATGTACATATTCTCAACTTACAACGGTTTCTAAATTCATTTGATTTTCGAGATAAATTGGCGAGTGAGGACATTGAAAAAGTATGTCAAAAGTTAGTGGAACTCAAACTTAGATAACAAGACTTTATGCGACAACGCAAATTACAAATTACAAATTACAAAATTGAAATAAAGGAATAACGATGAAAATCCGTCAATGGGTCGTAACTATTATCATTTTAGCGTCTGTTATCAGTGGCTTGTATGTTTATAAGTTATCATTACAAGAATCTGCGTCAGAAGGAACAGGAATTTTTGAACGTTCAGCCACCGTAAATGCGACACAAACGGTTCGTGTTGACTATCAAAAAACACTTAAAGTCAGCGGTGAAGTTCAAGCGTTTAAATCGTTGTCACTTCACAATGAACTTGCAGGGCAAATAATAAAACTTAATGCGCAGTCAGGTAGCTTAGTTAAAAAAGGTCAGATATTAGTAGAGATTGATCATCGCGATGAAGATGCACGTTTAATTGCCACACAAGCACAATTAACCTTAACGAAACAAACCTATCGTCGTTACCTTAAGCTAAAGAAAAACAATGAAATTAGCGAAGAACTTGTTGACCAAGCTAATGCGTCTGTGGAAATTGCAAAATCAGAAGTGGCGATATTAGAAACAACAATTTCTAAGAAAAAATTACGTGCACCTTTTGAGGCAAAAATAGGTATTCATAATCTTGAGATAGGCCAATATCTCGATAATAACAGTAAAGTACTTAGCTTGATTGGTGTGAATGAATACACTTGGATCGACTTTCATTTACCGCAAGTTTATCGTGAATTATCAGTGGGTTCATTAGTCAAAGTCAGTCCAATGCATCAAGTCAAATCATTTGATGCAATAATTATTGCGATTGATCCTCAGCTTGCACGTCAATCACGTAGCTTGAAATATCGAGCACAAATAAAATCTTCCTTATTAGCATTGAAACCAAATACATTAGTCAGCGTTTATTCTCCGATTGCAGCAAATATCTCTCTAATATCTGTACCCGATGTAGCAATCACTCGCGATCCATTAGGCAGTTATGTCTTTGTTCTAGAAAGTGAAGGCGAAGGAGCATACCGAGCAAAACAAGTTAAAGTGATTTTAGGTGAACGTAATACTGATACCGTTATGGTGTTATCGGGCTTAGATGAAGGAACACTTATTGCGACTAAGGGGGCATTTAAACTGTTTCCGGAAATGAAAGTTTTTATTGCTGAATCGTTGGCAATTAACACAGCTGATGAAAAGTAGAGGGTTATGATGAAACAAACGTCCAAACCCATTTCAAAGAGCAAAGCGTCGGTGATGGATATTTTTGTCCGCCGCCCAGTTGTCGCTTTAGTCTTATCTATTATTATTTGTCTAGCAGGCCTTTGGTCTATTAGTAAAATTCCAGTTTTACAGTTTCCTAAAATTGAAAGTGCATCGTTGGTAATAGACACCTATTATATTGGTGCTTCAGCTGAGGTGGTGCAAGGCTTCGTTACTGAACCCATAGAACGAGCTGCAGCAACCGTTCCTGGTGTTGAGTATGTTGAATCTAAAACAACATCTGGCACCAGTAAAGTTACTGCGTGGCTGAACTTAAATGAAAACAGTACGCTTGCACTCGCTGAGTTAACAGCGCGATTAAGTCAAATTCGTTATGAACTACCTGCAGGTTCGCAAGATCCTGTCGTGTCAGTAAGTCGTGCTGATCGTCCCTTTGCCGTATTTTATTTAAACGTTAATGCAAACGGAAACGAATTATCAAAAGTAACTGACTACTTAACACGACGCGTAAACCCTGTTCTAAATTCAATTGAAGGTGTGCAACGTGTTGGTATTGAAGGGGCAAGAACACCTGCGATGCGCATTTGGCTTAATACTGAAGCGTTAACTGCTTTTAATTTAAGTGCGAAAGAAGTTTACCAAGCGCTAGCAACCAATAACAGTATTGCTACTATGGGATATGCCGAAAATAGTCGGCAGCGTATTGATATTGTTGCTAATAGCCAATTAACGTCAGTGAGTGAATTTGAGCAACTCGTTATCTCAAGTCATGATGGCGCAACGATTCATTTGAGAGATATTGCACGAATAGAGTTAGCCGCAGAAGATGCTAGCGTCACAGCAAGGTTAAATGATAATGACACCGTTTATATCTCTATTTGGCCATTACCTGGCGCCAATGAAATTGATATTGGTGACAGTCTTTATGAGAAAATTGCAGAGCTGAACCAAACCCTTCCACTAGGTATGTCGATAGATTTCGCCTTTGACGGTACACTCTATATGCGTGATGCGTTAAGTGAAATATTCATCACACTTATAGAGACTGTTGTCTTAGTTGGGTTAGTTGTTCTTTTATTAATGGGCTCTTTTAGAAGTGCCATGGTGCCGCTAATTACCATACCTATTTCCATTCTTGGTGCGGTAGCCGCCATGTCATTTATGGGATTTTCACTCAATTTACTCACTGTTTTAGCGATTGTGCTATCGGTAGGTTTAGTGGTAGATGACGCCATTGTTGTTGTCGAAAATGTTGCACGATTAATGCGAAAAGGGTATTCAAAATTTGATGCAGCTTTAGAAAGTTCACGACAGCTCTTAGTGCCTATTATTTCAATGACCTTAACGCTTGCTGCTGTTTATGCACCGATAGGGTTCTTATCAGGTTTAACGGGTGTTCTCTTTAAAGAATTTGCTTTTACCTTAGCGATTGCTGTCATTATTTCAGGCATTGTCGCAATTACTTTATCATCAGTAATGAGCGCACATATTCTCCCTAAAGGGGGAGAAGAAGGTTGGCTGACACGTAAAGTAAACAAGCTATTCGATAATATTCAGCAGGCTTATGGAAAATTATTACAGCGTATTTTCAAATGGCAGGCACAAGTCTTTTTAATCGCTACCGTTGTCTCTTTACTTGCCGTGCCTTTTTATCTTCAATCTAAAAAAGAATTAGCACCTGTAGAAGATCAAGCTATGGTGATGTTCGTTGTTATGTCTCCGCCGGATTCATCATTAGAGTATAACGTTAGCCAAATGGAGCCAGTAGTAAATACGTTGAAAGAGGTTGAAGGTGGTTTAAAAGTTTGGCAACTACTCTTTACTTCTGGCGGTTTCGGAGGCTTAAAATTAGTGGGCGCGGACGATCGTGACTTTTCAACACAAGAGCTTGTATCTCAAATGTATGAAAAATTATCAAAGATCCCAGGGTTGAATATGTTGCCTATATTACCGGGTTCATTACCTACTGCCGGACAATTTGAGATTGAAATGGTGGTTAAGTCTGCTGCATCATATGCTGAAATGAAAGGCTATGCTGACCAACTCGTCGGTGCCGCTTTTGCGAGTGGAGACTTCCTTTTTGCGGATAGCGATTTGAAAATAGATTTGCCACAAGTAGAATTGCAACTTGATCGCCAAAAAATTGCTGATCTTGGCATGAATGTTTCTGATATTAGTGAGCAAATGGGCATTCTATTATCGAGTAATTTTGTTAATCGCTTTGATGCAGACGGTAAAGCGTACCGCGTTATTCCAATGGTTGATAATAACGTGCGTGGCAAAACAGAAGAAATTTTAGCGCTTAATATTAAAATACCCTCTGGCGAGTTAATTCCTGTTTCAGCGGTAGCTGATTTGAAATGGAAAACTGTGCCGCGTGATTTATCAACGTTCGCTCAACAAGCTTCATTTAAAATTTATGGTGGTGTTTCTCCTGGCGTTAATAAAGAAAAAGCGCTATCTACTTTGGAGAATGCAGCAAGAAATATCTTACCTACAGGTTACAGTATTGATTACGCAGGTGAATCCCGTCAACTTCGTAAAGAAGGCAGTACGTTAGTTATGGTGTTAGGTGTTTCATTGTTAATTGTATTCTTAGTGTTAGCCGTACAGTTTAATAGCTTTAGAGACCCATTGGTTGTTCTTTTAGGTTGTGTGCCTTTGGCGTTATCTGGCGCTTTACTGTTACCATATATTGAATTAACCACAATTAATATTTACTCACAAATTGGGTTGATCACCTTAATTGGTTTGATTGCGAAAAATGGTATTTTAATTGTTGAGTTTGCTAATCATGCTCAAGAGCAAGGGGCAAATAAGTTAGCCGCAGTTACTGAGGCAGCAACAACGCGTTTACGCCCTATCTTAATGACTACCGCAGCAACTATTTTAGGTCACTTTCCTCTGGTTTTAGTCACTGGAGCCGGCGCTGAGGCAAGAAATAGTATTGGTATTATTCTAGTGGCAGGTATGTTTATTGGCACAATATTTACACTGTTTGTTTTACCTAGTTTCTATTTGTTGTTCGCAGAACGAAGAGAAACCCTAGCTAAACATGAACCAAAAATTCCGACAGCATCCTTCGAAACTTAATAACAAAGTAATTGTTATTGTAAAAAAGGGCATCGCTTATTAAGTGCTGCCCTTTTGCTTTATGCGAATTAACTTATTCATCACCACTGTTTCGCTCTGCGGGTAAGTCGCTAGCGTATTCAACAAATTCTACTTCAAAACCATTAGGGTCAAGAAAGTATAAGTTTGCTCGATATGGATGCTCTGGACCCTGTTTATGAACCTCAAACCCCACTGTCGCTAATCTATCTTTCATCGCAGACAAATTATTGGTTACAAAGGCAAAGTGCGCTAATCCCACTTGGTGACCGCTCAAATCTCGATTCTCAGTGACCCCATTGTCATTGAAGGTAAGGTATTGATAGTCATCACCAAAGTGCAACCAATTACGTGTCACGCCGGACCATTCCCCAGTGCCTTCAGACCTTATTTGCCAATGGGGAAAAGCCGCCTGATAAAATATTAAGGTTTTTGGAATGTCGTTAACGACTAAGTTCAAATGTTCAATATAAAGCATAAATATCCTTGTTTAATGAGAGAGTAAAATACGGCAATTATTTGCCTTGCATGGTGGCATTAAAAACCTGATAAAACTTTGCCAAGAATGATTTTTTAGAGGGTTGATTATTGGTTTGCTCTTCTGTATTTATTTGTATATTTTTCATGTTAGTCACTTAGTAGTCAATTGAAAGTAACGCCACTATAAAACCTCAGGTTAACTTGAGGTAAAGCTTTTTTTTTAATAAACTCACAATCATACCTTTATGATAAAAATATCAGGACAAATAAAGTATGGCAGATGAAGCTAATTTAACCATAGGTAAGGTCGCTAAACGTTGTGGCGTAAAAGTGTCTACTTTACATTTCTATGAAGAAAAAGGGCTGATACGCAGTTGGCGTAATCAAGGTAACCAACGTCGCTATAAAAAAGATGTGCTGCGTCGTGTTTCAGTAATTAAAGCCGCGCAAAAAGTAGGTGTTAGCTTAGCAGAGATTAAAAGTGCATTCTTGACTTTACCCAATAACCGCACCCCAGATAAAAAAGATTGGCTTGCGCTATCGACCACTTGGCGTGATGAACTCACTGCAAAAATCAATTATCTAGAAAACTTGAGAAGCTCATTAAATGGTTGTATCGGTTGTGGTTGTTTATCAATGAACAACTGCCCAATATACAATGCAGACGACAAATTAGCGAGCGAAGGAAGTGGTGCAGTTCTTTTGGATAGAAACAGTATCTGCAGACCTGCATAATTTTTGAAATTCAGTCAGCAATCTTGATGATCACTTTGTTAAGGTTTTCAGATATCAGCCAGTACACAAAACCTATCAACAACTC
>JASDWX010000087.1:0-14953 GCA_041890515.1 Alteromonadaceae bacterium | reverse complement strand
TTAGGCGTCTTTTTTTATGTCTGAAATTTGAGGGATATACATATAGGTAAAGTGCCGGTGTTGTATCTGCCCATAAAAAAAGGATGCATAAGCATCCTTTTATTTAATTGACACGTCATGACCACTACACTTTAAATTGTTTCACTACAGTAGTTAATGCATCGGAGTTTGTTTGTAATCCGGCTAAACTTTCGCTCATATTTGATGAGCTCTCGACAGTATCATCAGTGAGTAAACGAACATTTTCAACATTTCGTGATACTTCTTCAGCGACGGAAGCTTGCTGAGAAACAGCATCAGAAATTTCATGGGTTTGTAATTGAAATTTAGATATAACAGTTGTTATATCGTTTAGTACCGCATGTACTTGCTTTGTAAGTTCAACACTTTGTTGTGCTTCATTTTGGCTAATGTTCATTACTGCTACCGCTTTAGTTGCCGTACTTTGTAATTTATCAATGATTGATTCTATATTACTTGTCGATTCTTGTGTCCGTGAAGCTAGGGTTCGAACTTCATCAGCAACAACGGCGAATCCACGGCCTTGTTCACCTGCTCTTGCTGCTTCAATGGCAGCATTAAGTGCCAATAAATTGGTTTGATCTGCGATACTTCAGATTACGCTCAATACTTCACCAATACTTTGTGTACCATCTTTTAATTGGTTAACAACATTCGCTGCAGAAATAACATTTTCTGAAAGTACATTGATGCCTTTCGTCGCTTGTTCAACAACACTAACGCCATGGGATACTTTTTCTTCTGCTTGACTGGCTAAACCATTGGACAACTTTGTATTATTAGAAATCTCATTACTCGTTTGGGCAAGTTCAGTAGCTGCTGTTGCTACCATGTCGATTTCTTGTTTTTGGCTTTCAATAATATTATTGGCTTTTTGCCCAATATCAGCAGCCATCATTGCTGATTTATTGACCTGTTTACTTATGTCAACAGTCTCTTTAACCAGTTTTTGAATTTTACTAACAAAGCGATTAAACTCTTCAACAAGGTTACCGATCTCATCATTTTTGGACACTTCAATTCTTTTCGTTAAATCTCCTTCCCCTGTAGCCATATCGCTCATCGCAACTTGTAGCATATTAATACGTCTCATCAGTGGAATTGCCATTAACCAAACGACAAAAGCTATTAATAAGATTATGACGACTACGGTAATACTTGATGAAATGAACGCCTGCTTAACGGGGTCTGAAATTAATCGTTCAGGGACTAAAAAGCCTAATTTCCAACTCATTAATGGATAATCACTACTCACCTCATTAAAAACAACTTGGTAGTTATCTCCTTGCCAAGTGACATTTGAAGATCCTGAATTATTACGGGTGATTTTTGACTGTAATGCATTAAAGCCATGAGTATTGCTAAATTGCTGATCAACAGACGACATTGAAGAACCTGGTTCAAAACCTTTGTTGAATCCAGGGAAAAATACTAATTTGCCACTGTCTGTCATTAAAAATGCTTCACCTTCTCCTTGGTATTTGATGTTGGCTAATAAGTCTTTACCAATAGTGGTGATTAAAATATCAATACCACCAATACCTAAAAAACGTCCATCGGGTAAATAGTATGGTCCTTTTACTGTTGCTGATATGGAGCCATCATTTGCATCAACGGCAGGATCTGTAACGTACATTTTTCCTTTATCAATGCCTTCCTGCCACCAAGGTCGTTTATTAGTAAAATAATCGGCATCGTTATATCGACCGTTTAAATCAAAATATTCATGGGTATTTTCTGCCCCAAAAAATACACTTTTAATCGATGAGTCTTGATCTGAAAAATATTTAAAGTATTTAATCACATCTTTATAGTTTTTATCATCATCTAAATTGGATAATCGTTGATCATAATCAGTAAACCAGTCAACCACCTGCGGGTTAGAAAATATAGCGTGGTTTAATTGCCCTTTGGCAATAAAGAAATTACGAACTTCGCCTGATTGTTTACTAACAATGCTCTCAATAGAGTTATTTACTTGTTTACGGGTGTCTTCGCTGATATCTGATAAAACAAAATAAGAGGTTACAATGAGAAGGAAAGCGACTGCGGTTGAAATACCAAAGACTAATTGGCGTAAAATAGAGCTGCGGAAGAAATTTTTCATATATTAATATCCGGATTAAGTAGATGTTTTAATTATTAAAGCGCTATTTAAATAGCGTCTCTGTATTTTAAAACTTTATCATGGCAGTTAACAAATCGCTATTGTGAGATATAAAAATTTCAAACAACGTTGAATTACCCTGATTACTAAGCTGATTGTAATAAGCGAAAGGAACTTTCTGTCAATTATGTGTTGTGTAAGGTCAAAAAGAACGCAATAGTCCATTTGTATATAACGTATGTTGATCATCAACGTTATAAGCCAAAGTGGTGTACTTTATTATTTTTACTGGTTTCCCATGAACCAAAGGCTTTATCCCAAATGGCCAAGCAAGAGCCAAAGTTCTTATCATAGTGAACTTTTTCTCGGCTATGATGAATTTGATGCTGGGCAGGGCTGATAAATATATGCTCTAAATAGCCAAAACTTATCCATACATGGCTATGACGTAAATTCGCAGCAGCTAAGTTAAAAAGAAAATTGAATAAATTTACCCCTAATATCTCAGCGAAACCAATTACTCCATCAAAGGAATACATAAATACTCCACTGACTACGCCCACTACTAACACCCCTCGGCAGTTATTTAAAATATACTCAATACTATGCACTCTATAAAGTGTTAACGGCGTTAATACAGTCGCACTATGATGGATAGAATGATACTTCCATAAAAAAGGAATTTGGTGATATAACCAGTGAACAAAAAAGCGTGAGAAGTCTTCAATAAAAAAGAGTACTAAACTAAACGTTATCACTACATATTGATAAGGCCAATGCAAAAAGTCCCCAGATCCAAAACTCCCAAGAAAGACTCTATTTACATAAAGAGCAACCGTTAAACTTGATGCCAGCAATGGCACTATTAACAGTGTCTTTAACATCTGATTGATCAATATCCATTGGTAATCTCTGTAACAGGAATGATTAAACCAATACTTTATAGAAAAAGTGTTCTTGATAAATAAATGTAATACATTTTTATTTTTCCACGTAAAAATAGTCCCGATGACAAAACCAGATAATAAATATAACCAATAAGTACGTCGTTCTATATCAATAAAAAAGAATAAGGAAAGTATGAATTCAGGAAGTTGTTCGATAAAGGGAAAAGCCATATTTCAGTTATTCAGTGTGAAAATTAAATTTTATCGTCAATAATGGAAAAAATCAATTGATAATCTAAATGATTGTGATTATCATTTAGATTATCCAGTTTAAAGAATTACATTTAAAGAGAAATTATGAAAAAAGTACTACTTAACGGCCTTTTAGTATCAACGATAGCGGTACTTGCTGCTTGTCAAAATGATTCCGAAGATTTAAATACCGTTACGCATATTGCAGATAATCACGCTGATATCGCGTATGCCGCTTATAGTGATTCAAAAACAGCTGCTTTGATTTTACAAGAGAGTGTAAATACCTTTATTGATGAACCTACCGAAGATAACTTGCTAGCAGCAAAGGTGGCATATAAAGCCATCAGAGCCCCTTATCAACAATCTGAAATCATGCGATTTGATAGCATTATCACAGTAGGTGCAAACCTAGATACTGATGGCGGACCAGCGAGTGTTGATGAGTGGGAGGGGCAAGTTAATGCTTGGCCATTAGACGAAAACCATATCATCACCATTATTGCTGGCAGTGAAGAGATTGATGTTGAACTATTATTGAATCAAAACGGTGCTGATGATAATGATGCCAACGTAACAACGGGTATTCATGCCGTTGAATTTATGCTGTGGGGAAGCGATCTAAATGGTACTGACGTTGGCTCTGGTGAACGACCAGCAACCGATTTCGCTATCGATGGTACATGTGTAGATTCAGAATGTGAGCGTAGAGGGCAATACTTAAAGGCAGCAACCGATTTATTAGTTGGCGATTTAACGGTCATGACCGATGAATGGAGCCCTACTGCAAAAATAACCAGTGGTACGTTAGCGTATAATTTTGTTAATAGTCCGTTAGCGCTTGATTATATGGTGGGTTCTATGATCACTATGGCTACCGATGAGCTTGCTTCTGCTCGAATGGGATCAGGTTTAAGTTTAGGAGACCCTGAAGAAGAACATGATTGTTTTAGTGATTTAAGTCACCTTGCTATTTATCATAACTTCCAAGGTGTTAAAAATGCATTTTATGGTACTTATGAATCTGCAACTTATAGTATTGCCGGTGCTAGTTTAGCTGTGTTAGTCAACAGTAAAAATGTGGCTACGTATGAAGCCATTGATACAGCATTAATGAGTATTGAAGGTAAAATGGCTCAAATTTTAGCTGCGGGAGAACGTACAGACAATCCTGTTAAATTTGACCAAATTATTGGCCAATCAAGTAATGGTGTTGAGCGATTAATTGCTGAAAATGCAGTAACAGAGTTAGTAGCTTTAGATACCGAATTAGAGTTAATGGCCGAAGTTTTAGCATTAAAAAATATAGATACAGAATTTGACGGAGATTAAACGTTACAGTTTATCCCATTAAAATTAAGGCCTGCTTGTGCAGGTCTTTTCGATCGATATTAATGTTCAGGAAAGATAATGCATAACACAGTAAATACAACTATTTCTCTACTCGGTTTATGTTTACTTGCCTCCTGCGGTGGCGGAGACAATAATACAACGCCAGTACCTGTTGACGAAAACACACTTATTGCACCGGCTGTTCCCGTCGAAAATGAACATTTATCAGGAGGAGAGGCGAGCATTAAAAAAGTGCAATCGGATGCCTTTTCAGAAAATTCTAATAATATGGTATCGGTTGAAAGAAAAAAAATATTTAACCTAGGAGATGACTTTTTTAATAACCCTTGGGTTGAAGGTAGTGCTAGCACATCGTCTCGTGATGGTTTAGGTGGATTATTTAATAATAATGCCTGTCAAGATTGCCATATTCGTGACGGACGTGGTCATGCGCCTGTCGATGAAAATGATACTGATTTTGATAGCATTTTATTTAGAACCGCTACTACTAATATCGGCTTCGAAGATAAAGGCCTAATTTTACAATCGCTTAAAGCAAATGTGCCAGATCGGTACTTTGGCGGTCAATTACAACAGCACGGAATATCGGGTGTATCACCTGAAGTTAATTTACAGGTAAGTTATCAAGATAAAGTGGTCTCTTTTACCGATAATACCAGTGTAACTTTACGTGAACCAAATTGGACAATTACCAGTTATAATCCAGCGAAAATTTTTGAAGAAAATACTGTATTTTCGGCACGAGTAGCACCTCCAATGATAGGTTTAGGTTTATTAGCCTTAATTTCAGAAGCGGATATCATTAAAAAAGAAGATATAAATGACAACGATGCTGATGGCATTTCTGGTAAAGCAAATTACGTGTGGAGCGTAAATAGTCAAAAAGCTTTATTAGGGCGCTTTGGCTGGAAAGCCGGACAACCGACTATTTTAGAGCAAAGTGCCGGCGCTTTTGTAAATGATATGGGCTTAACTAATCGATTACATACGAAGGAAACATGTACAGAAGAACAAACTGAATGCTTAAGTGCACCTAACGGTAACGGTGACAGTGTGAATGATTATGATTTTGAAGTATCAGACCCCATTCTAGATGCAATTGCCTTTTATAGCTCGCATCTAGCAGTACCCGAACGTCGTGATGCTTATTCCGAACAAGTACTTATCGGGAAAGCATTGTTCATGCAAGCGGGCTGTCAAGGTTGTCATACCGAAAGCTATACGACGATTATCGATCAAGATCAGCCTGAGCTTTCAGAGCAAACTATTTTTCCTTATACCGATATGTTACTGCATGATATGGGAGAAAACCTAGCCGATTTTACCCCTGATAATGAGTCAGCTTCGGCTGATATGTTATATGAATTTTTAGCTACAGCGACAGAATGGCGAACGCCACCATTGTGGGGATTAGGTTTAACCAAAACGATTGATCCACAAGCAACATTCTTACATGACGGTAGAGCAAACACGATTATGGAAGCCGTTCTATGGCATGGCGGTGAAGCTGAAAATGCTAAAAATAAGGTATTAGCATTTAATCAAGAAGAACGTGTAGCGTTGTTGGCTTTTTTAAATGATCTATGAGTATTATTTATAATATATTTACAAGAGTCATAGTGGAATTGAAAAAATTATAACTTCTCCAGATGAAGTGGGCTTTGCGCAAAGCACCACTTTTTCGAGGCGTTAAAGAGTTTCTTTAACGCCTTTTTTATGTACGGTATGTTATGAACACATGAATTTGAGAGAGTGGCTAAACTCTCTCTTGTATCGTTGCTATTTGTTTATGTGATTTAAAAATAATGAAAGTTAACCTGAAGTGTTGGCTTAGGTTGTATTAAACACCACTAATTAATTGTTTTTTAATGATGCTACTTGATGATAATGCGAAATTCTCGGGTAACGCGGTATGTCCTGCTAATAAATAAATAACTTTCTGTCCATTTTCAGCAAGCTCAAGTGCATGTTGAAAGTTGATTAATATCGATGAGGTAATACTTTGTGGGTACTTCTCAGCATCACGGCGTATATACTCAATAAGATCAATATTAACGTCATCATCATAAAATACAGCATCAGCAAATTGCATTTCTCGATGTGTTTGCAGGGTTAATTTATCTGGATTACCGTCAAGGGTGTGGACAAAAACGATTTCACCTTCGGGTGGCGTAATCTCTTGCTTAATACTGGAAATAAGCTGTTGCTCAGCCTTTTGTATATTGCCTTGTAATATTTCTTCACCAATAGGCCCTCTTAATATGCTTTCCCAAAAGGTACGGCGATTTCGAAGCCCTTTGACTCTTGCTTTCACATGATCACGAAATTTGAAACAAAAATCAGCTAGCTTGCCATAGCCATTGGGTAATGTTTTTTCAATTTGTTCTCGAAGCATTCTTAACAGTATCGGCGCACTACCAGAACTAGACATTGCGATAATCATGGGTGAACGATCAATAATCGCTGGCGTAATATAGGTACAAAGCTCCGGCTGATCTACGACATTAGTTAAAATGTTGAGAGGCTGCGATTCAGCGGCAACCGCTTTATTTATATCACCATCGTCGGTAGCTGCTATGACTAAGTTAATACCGGTTAAATGCCCAGCTTGATAATTATGATCTAACCAACGTAGATCATGTGTATTAACCAAACGCTGAACACTCATTGATAAGCTCTCAGCCATAACGGTAATGTTGGTTGTACTTTTCAGTAATAATTCAATTTTACGTGCCGCGACATCACCGCCGCCAATAATCATCGCAGAGATGTTGTTAGCATCAAGAAAAATGGGAAAATATTTCATTTAAATAACCTATATTGTTTTCATAGTCTCTGATATATATTTGTTAATATGACCAACGCTTAAGACGTGAGTGACAAAAGCGTTTCACTAATGGCTAAACCATTACTGTCGCCATATATAAAATGTCCTGGAATAAAATGAAGTCCAGCAAAGGTGATGGGCGTATTAACTTCGCCGATACCTAATTTTTCAGTCTTTATTGGACAACAACCTAGAGCCTTAATGCCTAAGTCTAGTGTCGCAATAGTGCCTGCATCCCGAATACAGCCATTTATAACAATACCTTGCCAACCATTTTTAACCGCTTTCTCAGCAAGCATATCACCTAAAAGCGCATGTGTAATGCTTGCTTTACCGTCTACTACCATGACTTTACCCGTGCCATCAGTATTAACTAAGGCCTTCACCTTTGAATTGTCATTAAAACAAGCAACGGTGACAATTTCACCGTAAAAAATTTTCCTTTGACCAAAGTCAGAAAATATAGGCTGAGCTAGTGTTAACGCGTTAGGGTAAATGTCGTATAAATCAGGAAGAAGATCGAGCATGGAAGCATTCCTTATGAAGCGGATATATTATTTTGCTGCTATTAAATACTCTAACAGAAGTCTATGTCGGTATTAAGGAAAAATGCTAAACTAGTGAAAAATTTATAATGAGAACTTTTCATGCCTTGGATACAACTTCGCTTGAGTGCGAACGAAGAAACATCAGAAAAATATAGCGATTGGTTAAGTGCTTGTGGCGCGCAAGCCGTAACTTTTATCGACGCTCAAGATACACCTATTTATGAGCCTCTCCCCGGTGACGAAGTTATATATTGGCATAATACCGTCGTAATGGGGTTATTCGATGCAAGTCATGATATGGATAAAACGATTACGTACCTAAAAAGTATTCATCCTGATAAAAGTGACATGGCGTATAAGTTAGAGCAACTTGAAGATAAAGATTGGGAAAGAGAGTGGATGGACAACTTTCACCCAATGAAATTCGGCGAGCGTTTATGGATCTGTCCAAGCTGGCGTGAAGTGCCTGACCCAGAAGCTGTAAATGTAATGTTAGATCCTGGTTTAGCATTTGGTACAGGGACACATCCAACTACCGCATTATGCTTAACCTGGCTAGACGGTTTAGATTTAGTGGGTAAAACGGTCGTTGATTTTGGTTGTGGCTCTGGAATTTTATCGCTGGCGGCACTCAAGTTAGGCGCGAAAAAAGTTATCGGAATTGATATCGATCCACAAGCATTACAAGCAAGTAAAGCGAATGCTGAAAGAAATGTTGTTGAAGACCGTTTAGCGCTTTATTTACCAAAAGATCAACCAACGCTTAAAGCGGATGTTGTTGTTGCAAACATTCTTGCTGGACCATTACGTGAATTGGCGCCAACAATTATTGAGTTTGTTGCGGCAAATGGTCACCTCGCACTTTCAGGTGTTTTAGAAGAACAAGCGAGTGAATTACAAAATATTTATGGTCAATGGTGTGAAATGGATGCTATTGCTATACAGGAAGAGTGGGTTCGTCTTTCTGGTAAAAAAAATTAATCAAAATTCTTGTTACAAATTGAGCAGTATTTGTTAGCTATTTGTACAAATACTGCCCACATCAATGCTTTGCAGAAAGTCAATATTAAAAACGCAAATAAAAGCAAAAATTGTTCAATTTATATGCTTTGCAATTCAATAAAAAACACGTAAACTTAGCGCCCTTTTGAATAGTAGCTCAAAAAAACAGCAACATGAAAATTGGTTCGTACTCTTTAACAAGTAATGTGATGCTTGCTCCGATGGCCGGAATTACCGACCAACCTTTTCGACAACTGTGTTGTCAAATGGGGGCAGGGTTAGCCGTATCAGAAATGATCTCGTCTAATCCAAAAGTGTGGCATACCGAAAAGTCAAAGCTACGAAGTATTCATAGTGAGTTCGCAGGTATTCGTTCCGTACAAATTGCCGGTTCAGATCCTGAAGAACTCGCGTTTGCTGCAAAAGTTAATGTTGAAAATGGCGCACAAATAATAGATATCAATATGGGCTGTCCTGCTAAAAAGGTCAATAAAAAGCTCGCGGGTTCTGCATTACTAAAAGAACCTAAATTGGTTGAAGAAATTGTGCGAAGTGTCGTCGATGCGGTAAACGTGCCAGTGACACTAAAAATTCGTACTGGATGGTGTGAAAACACTCGTAATGGTATTGAAATTGCTAAAATTGCTGAACACAACGGTATTCAGTCTTTAGTGGTTCACGGCCGAACGCGTAACGACTTTTATAAAGGCGATGCGGAGTATGAAACAATAAAAGCGATTAAGCAGGCGGTTAATATTCCCGTTGTGGCTAATGGCGACATTACCAACGCAGTGAAAGCCGCGCAGGTATTAAATTTTACTGGGGCTGATGCCGTAATGGTGGGTCGTGGTGCCCAAGGGAAACCTTGGATCTTTCGAGAAATTAATCATTTCTTGAAAACGGGTGAACATTTGTCTACCCCCTCATTGGAAGAGATTTGTCCGATAGTTATTGGGCATGTAAAGGAGTTACACAATTTTTACGGTGATTTTATGGGTGTTCGTTTTGCTCGTAAGCACGTCTCTTGGTATATGCTCGCGTATGACCAGGAGAAAAAATTTCGTTCTGTTTTTAATGGGTTAGAGTCAACTACCGACCAGATTGACGCATTAGAACTGTATTTTGATAATTTAAATTAACTAGAAAGAGTCTGAACTTTATGTTTGAACAAAATATTTCATCACCATTCGTTACTGGCAAGATCCAAACTCAAGCTGAGTATTCTCCATTACGTACTCAAGCTAAACAAGCTATCAGTAACTACTTATCGCAATTAAATGGTAATGATGTAGATGATATGTACGACCTTGTACTTTCTGAAATTGAAGCGCCAATGTTAGAAGAAGTTATGAAGTATACGCGTGGTAACCAAACACGCGCAGCTAACTTATTAGGTATCAATCGCGGTACTTTACGTAAGAAGTTAAAAAAATACGGCATGAACTAAAAAATAAGACAGGTTGTTCCTGTCAATCGAAAGCACCCTAGGGTGCTTTCTTTATTTCTAGCTAAGGCGTTTTCTTAAGCTAGCTGCTCGTCACAGAGTTGAGGATTTATTTCAAAAGAGATAACTGCCAAGGACAAATGTCAACGGCCAGACAATTAAACTAACTTTAAGGTTAACAATAAAGCAATGGATACTCCACGCCCAATCAAACGTGCATTATTAAGTGTTTCTGATAAAACAGGTATTGTCGATTTCGCTCGTAGCTTAGCGCAAAAAGGTGTTGATATTTTATCAACCGGCGGCACAGCAAAGTTATTAGCTGATAATGGTATACAAGTTACTGAAGTTTCTAAATACACAGGTCACCCTGAAATCATGGACGGCCGCGTAAAAACACTTCATCCAAAAGTTCATGGCGGCATTTTAGCGCGTCGTGGTATTGATGAAGCTGTTATGACTGAAAACGATATTAGTGCAATCGATATTGTTGTCGTTAACCTTTACCCATTTGCTAACGCCGTTAGTGATGAAAACTGTACGTTAGAAAATGCTATCGAAAATATCGATATCGGTGGACCAACAATGGTTCGCGCTGCAGCAAAGAATCATAAAGACGTAACCATTGTCGTTAATGCCCAAGATTATGATCGTGTATTAGCAGAAATGAATGTAAATAATGATTCATTAACTTACAAAACTCGTTTTGATTTAGCTATTGCTGCATATGAACACACCGCTGCTTATGATGGAATGATCGCAAATTACTTTGGTAAAATGCTTAGCGCCCACGGTAGTGAAAACTCTGAAGTTAATTTCGAAGAAAAAAATAAATTTCCACGTACATTTAATAGTCAATTTATTAAAACTGAAGATTTACGTTACGGTGAAAACTCTCATCAAGATGCTGCTTTTTATGTTGAAGCAAATGCAGAAGAAGCTTCAGTTTCAACCGCTAAGCAAATTCAAGGTAAAGCACTCTCTTACAATAACATTGCTGACACAGACTCAGCTTTAGAATGTGTTAAAGAATTTGATGAGCCGGCGTGTGTTATCGTAAAACATGCTAACCCTTGTGGCGTTTCAATTGGCGACAATATTTTAGCTGCTTATGAAGGTGCTTATAGAACTGACCCTACATCAGCATTTGGTGGCATTATCGCATTTAACCGTGAATTAGATGCAGACACTGCCGAAGCAATTGTATCTCGTCAATTTGTTGAAGTTATCATCGCCCCAAGTGTTTCAGAAGCTGCTGCACAAATTGTTGCTGCTAAGCCAAACTTACGTTTATTAGAATGTGGTGAATGGTCTACAAAAACAACTGAATTTGATCTTAAACGCGTAAACGGTGGTTTATTAGTTCAAGACAGAGATCAAGGTAAAGTTACTCTTGATGATTTAAAAGTAGTGACTAAGCGTCAGCCAACTACAGATGAAATGCGTGATTTACAATTTTGTTGGAAAGTAGCGAAATACGTGAAATCCAATGCCATTGTTTATGTTAAAAATAGCATGACTATCGGTGTCGGTGCAGGCCAAATGAGCCGTGTTTACTCTGCAAAAGTTGCGGGTATTAAAGCGGCTGATGAAAACTTAGAAGTGAAAGGTTCTGTAATGGCATCAGATGCATTCTTCCCATTCCGTGATGGGTTAGATGCAGCAGCTGAAGCTGGTATTACTGCCGTAATTCAGCCCGGTGGTTCAATGCGTGATAATGAAGTTATCGCTGCAGCAGATGAACACAACATTGCGATGGTCTTTACCGGAATGCGCCACTTCCGTCATTAATCAGTAAGCTCGTTGTTGTTAAGTCCAGTTTATGCGTTAAAAGTACTTACTGACTATCGTCAGCTCTGTGCTTTTTTCTTTAAACTGAACTAAACAACCTAAAGCAACACCAATTAAGTTGCTTTATTAGCCTTATTGATAAAATGTTACATTTCAATAAGGCTAAAACCCTCCCTTTTTAGACTTCCATTCTGTTTCCTTTTCAAAAATCTGTTATAACATATCAAGTTAAAATTTATCATTGATATGGAATACAAAATGAAAACAATAAAAACCTTACTTTCGGCTTCAATAATTAGTTTATCACTTGCCAGTGTTACATCAGCTGCGCACACCATGCATTCATCGGATAACAAACAACTGACGCAAGCTGTAGCGAGTGAACATAGATCTGCGGCTAATAAAATGCGTGACGAATACCGTCATCCACAACAAACGTTAGAGTTTTTTGGTTTTAAATCGACCATGACCGTTGTTGAAATTACACCCGGCGGTGGTTGGTATACTGAAATTCTAGCGCCGGCACTAAAGGGCAAGGGCAAATTAATTGGTGCTCACTACCCAGATACAGGTGAAGACAACTATTACAGCAATTCTCGTAAAAAATTAGAAAAGAAACTTGCTAGTCATGAGATATTTAGTGAAGTTGAGTTATCAAATTTTGTGCCAAAAAAAGCCAGTGAATTAGCGCCTGCAGGCACAGCCGATATGGTGCTTACTTTCCGTAATTTACATAATTGGGGAGAAGATGGCGTGAGCCAAGTATTTGTTGACGCATTTAAAGCATTGAAAGCTGGTGGTGTGTTAGGTGTAGTGGAGCATCGTTTACCTAAAGGTGCAACGGCGAATGATAATAATCGTGGGTATGTATCAATGGATAAAACGATTGCTCAAGCAGAAGCTGCAGGTTTTACCTTAGTGGCTAGCAGCGAAGTGAATGCCAACGCTAAAGATATGGCAAGTTATGAAAAAGGTGTATGGACCTTACCACCATCTTTTGCCTTAAAAGATAAAAATAAAGAAAAGTATTCATCGATTGGCGAAAGTGACCGCATGACGTTAAAATTTGCAAAAGTAGCTAAATAATCTTAAGACTTGCGTCATAACTTCCCTTATAATGGCGCAAGTTTTTTAGCATATTTTCCAGCAAATAAAGTAGGGTTAAGTTAAATGAATGTTTTAGTAATAGGTAGTGGTGGGCGTGAACATGCACTGGCATGGAAAGCAGCAAAATCAACACAAGTAGAAAAAGTATTTGTTGCACCAGGTAATGCAGGTACAGCAACAGAACATAAAGTAGAAAATGTTGCCATTTCTGTTGGCGATACCCAAGCACTCATCGACTTTGCTAAAACTCAAAATATTGCCCTAACTATTGTTGGTCCTGAGCAACCTCTTGTTGACGGCGTTGTAGACGCGTTCCAAGCAGAAGGTTTAACAATTTTTGGCCCAAGTGCTAAAGCGTCTCAACTTGAAGGTTCAAAAGCCTTTACTAAGGACTTCTTAGCGCGTAATGATATACCTACGGGTTGGTACGAAAATTTCACTGAAATTGAACCTGCGTTAGCGTATGTACGTGCAAAAGGTGCTCCTATTGTTGTGAAAGCTGATGGCTTAGCAGCAGGTAAAGGGGTTATTGTTGCAATGACATTAACAGAAGCTGAAGATGCTATTCAAGATATGTTAGCGGGCAATGCGTTTGGTGATGCAGGTCATCGTGTTGTTATAGAAGAGTTCCTTGATGGCGAAGAAGCAAGTTTCATTGTCATGGTTGATGGAAAAAATGTTTTAGCGATGGCAACAAGCCAAGATCACAAACGTGCATATAATAATGATGAAGGACCAAATACAGGAGGAATGGGAGCATATTCTCCTGCTCCCGTTGTAAATCCAGAGCTGCATCAGCGTATTATGGATGAAGTTATTTATCCTACGGTTGAAGGTATGTCTAAAGAAGGCGCACCCTATACCGGTTTCTTATACGCAGGATTAATGATCGGTGCATGTGGGACACCAAAGGTCATCGAGTATAACTGTAGATTTGGTGACCCTGAAACACAGCCAATTATGATGCGTTTACATTCTGATATTGTAGAATTATGTTTATCAGCTTGTGCTGGCGAACTGGACAAAGCAACAATAGACTTTGATCCGCGTCCTGCAGTAGGCGTTGTTCTTGCTGCTGGCGGTTATCCAGGGGATTATGGTAAAGGAAAAGTAATTTCAGGGCTGAAAACTAATACACACCCAGATAGAAAAATATTCCATGCTGGGACGGCAGAAAAAGACGGCGATATAGTGACTGCTGGTGGCCGCGTACTTTGTGCTACCGCCTTAGGTGAAACGGTTACAGAAGCTCAAAAGTCTGCCTACGTCTTGTTACATGAAATAAGCTGGGAAGACGTGCAATTTAGAACGGATATTGCTTACCGCGCCATTGCTAGAGAACAAAGCTAGCGCTCCTTTGTAGGTGTTTAAATAAAAGCCTCTATTAAGTGGCTTTTTTATTGCCTAAAATTGGCAAAATCTAATAAGATCTACTCGTGTAATGTTTAATAATCCTAGTAGCGTGGTTTTACATTGGGGTCTAAGTAAACAGATCAAACAACCAATCAGGTCAAATAAAGCTCATTAAGGATAAGCTCTGTACGTTAAGTGAGCGAACGATCGTTTATTTCAGTTTAATGACAAAAAAGGGTTGACGCTCGGCGAGAAATGTCT
>JASDWX010000086.1:6117-14974 GCA_041890515.1 Alteromonadaceae bacterium | reverse complement strand
ACCAGCGCGCCGAGCAACTCACCGGCTTTGCTAAGATTGATGTCATGGGCAAAGACTTAGTGGCCGAATTTATTACTGACGACTACAAGGACTCAGTTAAAAAGGTGCTGGATAAAGCCCTGCAAGGTGAAGAAACAGCAAACTACCAGTTTCCGCTGTATACCAGGTCAGGCGACCGGGTTGATGTACTGTTGAATTCGACCTCTCGCCGAAATTCTAATGGCACTATTGTTGGCGTTGTTGGGGTTGGACACGACATTACGGCGCTTAATCAAATCCGTAGGGAGCAAGAGAGTGTCGCGAATGATTTGACCCAGTTAATAGATACGGCGAACGCACCCATTTTTGGCATTGATGCGACAGGCCTTGTGAACGAATGGAACCAACGAACGGAGTCGATTACTGGTTTCAACAAGGTTGACGTGATGGGCAAAGACTTAGTGGCCGAATTTATTACTGACGACTACAAGGTCTCGGTTAAAGAGGTGCTGCATAAAGCCCTAAAAAGTGAAGAAACAGCAAACTTCAAATTACCACTTTATACCAAAGCTAACGAGCGAGTGATCGTGTTACTTAATGCCACGACACGTCGTAATGCAAATGGCGACGTTGTTGGGGTTATAGGGGTAGGTCAAGATATTACTGAACTTGATCGCACACACATGAACATGGAAACACAGGTAAAAGAGCGTACTCGTGATTTAGATGCACTATTAACATTAAGTCCAGATGGTTTTTTATTTGTGAATTCAAACAATAATATTGTTTATATTAATCCGGCTCTATTATCGATGACAGGGTTTAACCAAGATCAATTAGTTGGTAAAACAATCGACGACTTTAGTGAGTTAATGGAAAACTTATTTGATTCTAAAAAAATGAGCAATATAAAATTTATCCACAATGAAGATGGAGAGCAACTTCTTTATTTATCGCGTCCCACTTTGCGTGTTATTAAGTACAACCATAGGACAATGCTTGGGTCGACAGATGAAAAGGAAGGGCAAGTACTCTATTTTAGAGATGTAACCCATGAAACAGACGTTGATAATATGAAAAGTGATTTTTTGTCCACAGCTGCTCATGAATTGCGTACACCGTTAGCCAGTATCTATGGACTCTCTGAATTATTAATTATCCGTGATTACGATAAGAATAAGTCAGATGAGATGATTAAAACCATTTTCCGACAAGCACATAATCTAAAAAAATTAATTGATGAATTACTTGATTTGTCACGTATTGAATCAAGATCGGGTAAATGCTTTTCTATGGCGATAGGCTCACTTGAATACGTTGTGAGACAGACATGTGTTGAGGTTGAAGGTGCATTTTTTGACCGTAAAGTTGAAATTCAGCGATTAGATTTTTGGCCAGTATTGTCGTTTGATATCGACAAAATACGTCAAGTCATTAGAAATCTACTGAGTAATGGATTTAAATATTCCCCTGAAAACACCCATGTTATTGTGCAAACAAGAGAAAGAAAAAAAAGCGGATATAGGCAGTTTGGCATTAGCATCATCGATCAGGGAATAGGTATGACACCTGAGCAACTAACACATATTGGTGAAAGATTTTACAGAGCAGATGACTCGGGATCAACACCAGGTTCCGGATTAGGTATATCACTGGTTAAGGAAATAATGTCGTATCATAACGGAGAAGTAGAGTTTTTTAGTGTTAGCGGTGAGGGAATGACAGCAACGGTGTGGTTCCCTAATATAGTAAATTGATTTAATTAGGAGTAAAACATGTCTAATAAAATAATTTTAATTGTGGACGATAAATCTGAATTACGGGAGTTAGTATGGATGACGCTTGATTATGGAAATTATGAATTATATGAGGCAAAATGTGGTGAAAGTTCATTAGCATTAGCAAAAAAAATCCAACCTGACTTAGTCATTCTAGATGTAATGATGCCAGGCTGTTTTGATGGCTACCAAGTGTGTGAGGAGCTAAAAAAAAGTAGTCATGGAAAAATTCCGCATGTGATGCTGTTGACTGCTCGTGGACAAATGGTAGATTTTGAAAAAGGAGTTAGAGTTGGTGCCGATGATTATATTATTAAACCCTTTAGACCATCAGAGCTAATTAACCTAGTTAAACAAGCATTGGTATAGTGCTAATGGAGAGTAATAGAGTCCGTTCAATATTTATTTGAACGGATTGAACAAGTGGTGTTTATGGCTACTTTCTCGAATCGTTTGTGAGATGATTGGACTCCCGCCCACTCCAGTAATTGACAGCAAGTATATTTGAGCCAGATCGTTTTAATCACGTTGATATGAGCGGGCAAAAATTCTAGTGCTCACTGCTGCTTTCTCCCATTTTATGCAATGGGCTTTGGCAGCAATCATAGACTTTATCGCTTTCATCAATATCTACAATCACATCGACACGCGGCAGTGCTTCGGGTAATAGTTTCCGTTTTGGCTCCGTTTTTATTGTCGTGTCAGCGTGTGGAGTGGTCAACAGCTTTATGTCGTGTTCATCAGCACCAGGAATGTTCTCTGACTTTTTATTGTATTCGTTGGCAAACTTGAGATTGTAGCGCTCAAGTAATAGTTGATAAGCGACGTGTTTTTCTGCTAAAAAAACTCCCTTTTGAATAACAACTTGCGGTAACTCAAGCAGCATTTGCTTAAGTTTTTCGGGGTCATTGGGGAGTGATTTTCAGTAAATTTTATACGCTAATTTTAACAAAAAATTCAACTAATACTGCTTTTGACAGTAATGATGACAAGGGCTTTTTTCAATGAAAGTTGACTTCAAAAAAGTTAAATACAGCGCAATTAGATCATCGACTGATAATAACCAGCTGAGTTGTTCAGTGGTTAATAAAAATTCAGCGTCGTTGATATTACTTGGCCATTTAAACTTTTGTGTTTCTAAACGCTTTTGCCAAAGCGCAAAACCTGTTTTGTCTCAGTAAAGTATTTTAAATTTGTCTTTCGCTTTATTGTAAAAAACGAATAAAGCCCCCGTATAGGCATCACTATTTAGTTCATCTTCAACAAGTGCTGCAAGGCCATTTATTGCTTTACGAAAATCAACAAAATCCCGATGAAGATAAACCGCTGAAGGGTCAACAAACATCTTCAGAAAACTAATGCTCGTAACAATTGGCTTAGATAGGTGGTGGAAGTTGTACTTGGCAAGCTGACATTAGCCTTACCCTTAGCCATGGTTAGCGTTATTGAGCCTTGTGTTTCAAGGATTTCCACTTGTTGGGTTATTTTTGCTAACAAAGTTTCCAGACGTCAAACTAAGTTTCTTTTTAATCGCATAAATGCTCTATGTTGATAACTGCTATTGTTGGCAATAGTCAATGATGGTTAAGCCGCTGGTTTGTTGATCTTCAATGATGGTTTGCGATTGTTATTGGCTGTGTGTAATTCTCATGTTTATCTCCTAGATTAAACCTGGAGATAACATATCGGAGATCAAACGCTAACAGAATAGATATACCAACAATCAGAATGATTTTCGATTGAATTTTGAAGGGGCTGTATATATTTAAAATACACGAGAGACACGAGATATAAATATCTCTCGTGTCTCTCGACCCAATCATTGATTTTTATAATCAAGGATTGGATCAATAAGAACGTTTGTTACTCTTTAGGAGGAAATGTTAAATATCAATCCATTTGTTCTAAACGAACACCACGGGTTTCTTTAATATATTTAAGCACAAAGAAAATACTAATAAACGCAGATACAGTGTATAAACCATAAGCGCCAGCTAAACCTATCGAACCGAGAATGATAGGGAATGTCATCGTAATGGCAAAATTTGCTATCCACTGGGCGCTAGCGGCTATAGCTAAAGCAGCACCACGAATACGATTGTTAAACATTTCACCTAATAACACCCAAACTACGGGGCCCCAACTTAAACCAAAAAACACCACAAATAAATTAGCCATAATCAAAGCGAAAGTCCCCATCGTTTCAGATAGTGCTACTTTGCCTAATTCATCAAATCCAGCAGTTCCAAAAATAAAGCTTAAGATGCCTAAGCTAATAAACATGCCGACACTGCCAATTAATAACAAAGGCTTTCGACCAATTTTATCGACTAGTGCAATCGCAATAAAGGTAGAAACAATATTAGTTGTACCGGTTAATACATTAATTAATAACGACTGGGACTCGTCAAAACCTGCAGCTTGCCATAACTCCGCACCATAATAAAATACAACATTAATACCAACAAACTGTTGAAAAACAGAAAGCGCAATACCAACCCAAATAATGGGATGTATTTTATTTTTACCTTCAATGAATAAATCTGCAATACTCGTTTTTTTATTGCCATGTAATGATTTTTTGACTTCTTCAACAAGTCCATTTTCAGTACCTGCTGATATCTTTTTAAAAACATCGCGTGCTTTTTCTATTTTACCTTTCGCTACTAAATAACGAGGAGATTCTGGAATAAACAACACACCAATTAAAAATAATGTAGCGGGTATTAATTCAACCCAGAACATCCAACGCCATGCGGACATGTCGAGTAAGAATGTATTTTCAGCACTTCCAGCAGATGAAGCGATAATATAATTACTCAGAAATGCAGCAAACAACCCCAGTACTATTGCGAGTTGTTGAAGCGTGGCTAAACGTCCTCGCAATGCTGCGGGAGCAACTTCTGCAATATAAGCCGGAGCTAAAACAGACGCAGCACCAATGCCAAGACCACCAATTAATCGGTAAAAAATAAATTCAACCGAAGAATCTGATATACCTGAACCAAAGGCACTTATGGCAAATATCATCGCCGTAACAATCATAATGGGTTTACGACCAAAATGATCAGAAATTGGTCCAGCTATCAAAGCACCGACAGCGCAACCTAATAAAACAGAGGCAACATTAAACCCGGTGCCAACATCATTGGATTGAAAAGCATTACCTAAAGCGGTAACAGTCCCATTAATAACCCCCGAGTCAAAACCGAAAAGAAAACCACCTAAAGCAGCGACAGATGAAATAAATAGTACATATAAAACAGAAGCATTTACTTCTTCTGTCGTTTGTTGCGTTTCATTTAAACCTGCTAAATGTGTTTGTTCAGTCATGTTTTTGCCTTTTGTTATTGTTTTAATAAGGTTACATA
The DNA here is from genome assembly GCA_041890515.1 of Alteromonadaceae bacterium. Lineage (GTDB taxonomy): Bacteria > Pseudomonadota > Gammaproteobacteria > Enterobacterales > Alteromonadaceae > Colwellia_A. The sequence continues at coordinate 9,846 of JASDWX010000086.1, read as the reverse complement.
AATAAAAAATCCATTATTTTGCATAATGGTAAATCGAAAAATACGATTTAAGGGAGTTTTAAAAGGCTTGGAAGAAAACCAAACCTTTGATTTTTAGGTATTGAAAATGTTAGCCAGCATAGTTCAAAATTATTTTATATGGCCCAAGTTTTTGATAGCTAATATTGAAATTCCGAGTGAGCACATCAAGTAAGCCAGTAACATCTCCTGTTTTGAACATACCGGCAACTTGAACCTTTTGAAGTTCTTCATTATCAGCTAACTCAAATTTTATATCCGTATAACGGCTGATTTCTACCATTGCTTCAGCAAGAGATTCCCCACGAAATATAATATTTCCTTGACGCCAGCTTAGGTTTGCTGCTATTTCAATAGGATCTACTTTTGTTACTTTGTCTTGTGTTTTACCTACTGTGTCTAAATCGACTTTTTCACCTTTTGAAATCGCCATCGAATGTTGAGGGAGTTTTTTAGCCATTTGTTCTATATTATTACCAACTGCGGTGTCTCTTTGAGCCACTAAGACTTTTCCATCAGTTACAATCAGCTCGACTAATTCACTTTGCATTTCGACATTAAAGGCTGTTCCTACGGCTTGAATAATTTTACCGCCAGCAATAACACTTAAAGGGCGTGATGTGTCATGTGCAACATCAACATGAATTTCTCCACGCAAAAGCTCAATTATTCGAGAGTTCTGTGTATATTTAACCTGTACAAAACTATTAGTGTTAAGCACTATCTTGCTGTTATCTGGTAAATTAATCGTATTGCTTTCACCAACATTCGTTTGATAGCTCGCTTGCATTGCGACAATAGAGGATGAATTTTGTATAAAAGGTAAAAAGTTACTGCCACTTTGATACAGCATCAACGTTAATGCGACAATAAATGAAGCGGCAATGGCGGCAATGGTATTTCTTGTTTGTTTTTGTTTAACATCAGTCTGAGGGAAAATATCTGATAAGCGACTTAAATCATCCATTTTGTCCCACATTTTAGCGACTTCAAATAAGACTTCAACGTTCATAACGTGAAGTGACAGCCATTGAGAAAGTTGTTTTTTCTCTGATTTCGTTAAACTACGATCTAATTTCGCAATCCAATCACTCGCATCATTTAAACGGGTTTCTTCAATACGTTCATTTGATTGCTGTTGAGTAATCTTTTGATTAATCTGATGAATGTTACTCATGAGTGCCTCCCGCAATATTTTGTGAACTACTAGAAGATGGGTTGTTCTCTAGTTTATTAATGTTACGCATGAAGAGCGTACAACGCTTCATGCCTGTTGATATATGTTTTTCCACGGTACTTTCACTAAGGCTTAATTGAGCAGCGATCTCACGCTGCGAATATCCATACACTTTCTTTAATACAAAGACTTTGCGGCATTGTGTAGGTAATTGTCTAACAGCTTCGCAAAAGTGCGAAAACTCATTGTTCGTTAATGTATTTTCATACATTTCATCAGAATCATTTGCTAATAAGTATTCTAATGCTTGCATATCGTCAACGTTATCAACAAGTTTTACACTGGCTTGTTTTTGATAATCGAGTGCTAGGTTCCTCGCTGTTCTATACATGAAAGATTTTGGCGAAGTAATATTTTCTTTATTTTCTATTTGGCAGATACGTACATAAGTTTCTTGAACGATATCTTCAATTTCATCGGGTGGAACAATTCGAGATACCACACGAGAAATACTCTTCCTCGATGCTAAATATATTTTATAAAACAAAGTATCATTCGACATTGGTTTACTTCTATTTATTGTTTGTTTTTGGTTTTTTTATATTTAAAAGCTTTTCTTCAGCTATTAAATTAACCTTGTACTACATAAGACGAATTACTCAAAAAAATCCACTATATAAATTATTTTTTAATATTGCTTCCTTCAATATTAGTTATATATTAGGGCATTATGACCGCTAATATTAAACACCAGTATAATAAATTATCTAGAATTTTACAGCAGATGTCATTATTTAATCAGATTCAGAGGTTGTAATTTTGTGTATAGTTGAATACAGTCGATCAGTTGTAAAAAAATATACTACCGTTAATTATTTTAAATACACGTAAAAAAACACTGGGTCGCCTTTCGATTTGTTTTTTTATTTAATGCTTTTTTTGTTTTTTTACTCGTTTATTCAATATTTATTAGGCTTAAATAAAAAGCAATGATGGGTTTTCTCTCAGAAATAATTGTAAATTCTTTATGGAGAAGAAAAAGAGTTCCGGCATCATTGTTTAATGTATGGCGTTTATACCTGCTTGTTGAATACAGAAAAGTTCAAGTTCATATATTCTGTATTATAATGCTTTTTAGCCTCCCTAGCTGGGTACAGGCTAAAGATGAATTAGAAAAAATCACTTTTAACATTCCCAGACAAAGAGCCGACTTATCACTCATCAAATTTGCTGAACAAGCTGATATCACATTACTTTTTCCGTTAAATAAAATTGCCAATAAACAAACAAATAGATTGTCAGGTTATTATTCTGTCATGGATGCACTTAATCATTTACTCAATGATACCGGGCTTAAAACAGATATTAGCGAGAGTGGGCAATTGTCTATTCTCATCGACCCCAATTTTAAGAACAAAAGAGACATAGCGCAAAATTATAAAGTTAATACGGTGCAATTAGTGGCTCCGAGCAAACTAGCAGTAAAAGCGCCCACTGTAGAAATAGAAATAATAGAAGTGACAGGAATTCGGGGAGCATTAGATCGTGCCATGAATCAAAAACGAGAAGCAGGCGGAGTGGTCGACTCTATTTCTGCTGAAGCCATAGGTAAATTTCCTGATACCAATTTAGCTGAATCACTACAGCGTATTACCGGGGTGTCAATTGATCGTTCTGGGGGCGAAGGGCAGTTAATAACGGTACGTGGTTTTGGTCCCCAATTTAATGTTGTCTTAGTTAACGGTCGTCAAATGGCATCAGAAAATAAAAGCCGCGCCTTTAGTTTTGATACCATCGCTTCTGAGTTAGTGAAAAATTTAAATGTTCACAAAACTTCTACTTCAACGATGCAATCGGGTGGTATTGGCGCTATCGTCAATGTGAGTACGGCACGTCCTTTCGACATGAGCGGTTTTAAAATAGCGGGAAGTGTTAAAGGTATTTACGACGGAAATAGTGAAGAAACAACGCCTGAAATTTCTGGCTTGATCAGTAACACTTTTAATGATGATACTTTTGGTGTTTTATTTGCGATATCACATCAAGAACGTAATACACGTTTAAACCAAGCTCAGGTGGATGGTTGGCTTGAAAATGTTGGTGTTCCTCATCCACAAACTGAAAGTGGTGATACCTATACGGGCAATATTTTCTCTCCGCGTAATTATGATCATAAAGTGACTACCGAAAAAAGAACACGGACTAATGCTAATTTAGTTTTGCAATATGCACCTACCGATAACTTAATTTTGACCACAGATGTATTATATTCTGATTTTGACGTCGATACTGACACTACCTCTTATGGTCATTGGTTTACGGCACCCAATATTGAAGGTTATGGTGATGATGTCGGTGCGACAGTTGATGCTAACGGTACAGTGATCGACTTGTATCAAGAAGTTGGTTTAGCAACAGATATGCATGCTAAGAAATTTGATCGATTAACTGAATCGAGTTCTGTAGGGCTAAATGTTGATTGGGATGTTAAAGAAAATCTTAATATGATCAAAGAAAAGCGTACTGAAATAAAA
>JASDWX010000086.1:0-6107 GCA_041890515.1 Alteromonadaceae bacterium | reverse complement strand
CTTCAGCCATTCTCGTGCGGAACGTGAAGCTAATAATGGCCGTGGAGATCAATTATCTCTTATTGGTTATGCTAACCGTGTACGTTTTGAAATTGATGACAATATTTTGCCTTACGCCAGTGAATTTTCTAATGCAAACGCAAATGTATATAGCGGTCAACAAGAGCTAGAGGGTGTGGCGTATGATGAAAATGTTACTCCTGCTGGAGTGTCTAACCATTTAGACACTGAAAACAGCCGTGCGCATGTTATGTTGCGTCGTGGTTGGGCTGTTGATAATAGTATTGACCAAGTTCGATGGAACAGTACATGGACAGAAGATAGTGATAGTGGTTTAGCAGTGATAAAATTTGGTGCTATGTATTCCTCTGAAACTAAGAATATTGATCGTTGGGATAATTTAGCTGCAGGTATTCATTGTGCCTTTTGTGGTTACCCTGATATACCCAATATGGATTCATTTTCACAATATATATTTGATGCAGGCAGTGATTTTTTAGGTGATGTAAGCGGAAGTGGTCGTATGCCTTCTTCATGGTTAGCACATGATGGTGAAGCGAATTTTTCTTACTTAGAGCAATATTCTGTGGCAAATGGTCATTCGATTAGTTTTGATGCTGAAAAGCGAAATAAGTCTTTTGAAATTACAGAAGAAACCCTTTCATTTTATAGTGAATTTGATTTTGAAGTGGAACTAGCGGGTATGCCTTTATTCGTAACGGCAGGTCTTAGATATGAAGTAACGTCGGTTGATGTTGACGGAACGGATGAACCGGTTACTGAACTCGTTATTCTTGATAAAACAGAAATATTACCGCGGTACGACGATCCAGAGTCCATTAGAAAAAGTTCAGACTATGAAGTAATATTACCAAATTTACGTGTTAAGTTAGAAGTTAACGATGACTTAGTGGCTCGTTTTGCAGCTTCACGCACCATCACACGTCCAACATTAGATAGTATGTCTCCTGTTACTGTAATTGGTACTACTCGACAAGGAGGTAACTTAACTTCAAGTTCAGGTAATCCAGCATTAGAACCTTTTACTTCTGATAATATCGACTTTTCATTAGAATGGTACTACGCCGGTGCAAGTTATTTATCAGCGGGGTATTTTAGAAAAAATGTATCTAATTTTATTATAAATTCGACAGAAAATATTTCTTTTGAAACTGAACATGGTCACTTGTTAACGGATCCCTCAACAGGAAATGATGTTGATAATCCTGATGAGGCAGACAAAACAGCTATATTTACTAATACACTACCTAATAATAGCGAGTCAGCCATTGTTGATGGTTGGGAGATTACGTTGCAACATACCTTTGATGATTCCGGCTTTGGTTTTATGGCTAACGCAACATTAGTTGATAGCGATGCTGAACTTGACCCTGCTGATATTACTCAAGTATTTGCCTTAACTGGTTTAAGTGATTCGTATAACCTTGTGGTTTTTTACGAAAAGGGTCCTCTTCAAGCCCGAATCGCTTATAACTGGCGTGATACTTTTGTACAGTCATTATCTCAATCAAATGGTGACGGCGTCACTATTGTTGAAGATTATGCGCAAGTAGATGCTAGCGCTAGCTATGATATTAATGAAAATATAACCGTGTTTATTGAAGGTATAAATTTAACTGAAGAGTACGTTCATAAACGCGGTCGTTTTTCTAATCAATTACTATTAATAGAAGACAGTGGTCGTCGTTTTGCTTTTGGCATGCGTGGTAACTTTTAACCCTCATCGTACGGTACATTTTTTATGAAACAATCTTATATCAATTCATCTATTTAAATTTATTATTTTGGGCAAATATAATATGAGTAACCCAATCAAAACGGTAGTTGTTGTAGGTGGAGGTATTGCCGGGTGGTTAACTGCGGGTAGATTAGCAGCGAAACATAAGGCAGCAGAACCGAATGGCGTAAAGGTTGTATTAGTAGAGTCTCCTAATATAGCCGCCATCGGAGTAGGGGAAGGAACTTGGCCCACAATGCGAAATACTTTATTAGCCCTTGGTGTTAGTGAAACTGATTTTATTCGAGAGTGTGATGCAAGTTTCAAACAGGGCGCTAAATTTACTAAATGGGTTGATGGCTCAGATAATGATTTCTATTATCATCCGCTGGTACTGCCTCAGGGATTTGGTAAAGGAGATTTAGCGGCCCATTGGTTAGCTAAGGAAAATGATGGTAGCTCATCGTCTTTTTCGAATGATGTTTGTTTTCAAGAGGCGATTTGTGAACAAGGGTTGGCCCCTAAATCGATTAGAACACCTGAATATGCCGATGTGGCTAATTATGCTTACCATTTAGACTCGGGTAAATTTGCTGTTTTTTTACAAAAACATTGCACCAATGTTTTAGGTGTCAGGCATATTATAGATAATGTGACCGACATTAATACTGGTGAAAATGGTGATATTGCCTCAGTTATAACACTTGAAAATGGCAATGTCGAAGGAGACTTGTTTGTTGATTGTACGGGTTTTTCATCTTTACTCTTAGGTAAACACTATCAAGTACCCTTTAAAAGTTGCAGTGATGTTTTATTCGTTGATACTGCTTTAGCCGTTCAAGTTCCCTATGAAAATGTGAATCAGGAAATCGCTTCACATACAATATCAACAGGACAAGAGGCAGGTTGGATTTGGGATATAGGCCTTCAACATAGACGTGGTGTTGGTTATGTTTATTCCAGTAAACATTCTAGTGAAGAACAAGCGAGAGCGCTACTGGCAAAATATGTTGGCGATAAGTTTGATGCTTTAACTGTTCGAAAAATTCCAATTGTTAGTGGGCATCGTGAAAAGTTTTGGCAAAACAATTGTGTTGCTGTTGGCCTATCTGCAGGTTTTTTAGAGCCATTAGAAGCATCTGCTCTGGTATTAGTCGAATTGTCCGCACAGATGATTAGTGAGCAATTACCTCAATCACGTGACATTATGGATATAGTCGCTAAACGCTTTAATGAAACATTTCTTTATCGATGGGGAAAAATCATCGACTTCCTTAAGTTACATTACATTTTAAGTAAAAGAACGGACAATGCTTTTTGGACGGATAATCGCGATCCTCAATCTATTCCTGAAAGTTTAAAAGAATCGATGGCGCTATGGCAATATCGAGCTCCCGCCGATAACGATTTCACCAGTAATAATGAAGTTTTTCCTGCCGCAAGTTATCAGTATATTTTATATGGTATGGGCTTTAAAAGTGATTACAGCCAAACTGCTTATGCATTAGATGATGTAGATTTTGCCCAACACCATTTTACTCAAAATAAAAAATTAATAGAAAAAGCCATCTCCATATTACCGAAAAACCGTGAACTCATTAATAAAGTTATTGATTTTGGCTTTAACCGCATTTAACTGAACCTAACTAAGTTTACTAACTCGAAGAAGAGAAATTACTGATGACTCATTTAGTCGCCGTAGATAATAAAAATCATTTGAATACTAAAATAGATCTCAGCAAAATTGAGCAACATGGTGCTGATTTACACCTAGTTCCAGTAGTTTTATCCGAATTTATTCACTTGGCTGTTCAATATCCGATTGTATTAACTAAGCATGGTGAAACTGGGCAGTTCGTATTTTCTGCGATGTTAGGGTTTGAGAAAAATGAAAACTTATTTTGGCAGGAAGAACAATGGCAAGGATTATATGTTCCACTACAAGTAAGACGACAACCTTTTTTCATTGAAGCAATCGAGCACCAAAACAATAGTGAGCACGATAACAATGAACTCGTTGTTTGTGTGAACATGGAAAGCCCTGCATTATCAAATAATACAGGAGAAGCTTTATTTGATATTAATGGTCAGGAATCAACTTTTTTTCAAGAAGCGAAAGATCTACTCGCACAATTGTTGACTGGCGAAAAAGAAAATAACTTACTCTTGGAAAGCTTAACATTAATGGGCTTAATCCAACCAATGTCATTAGATATTACTTTTGTTGATCAAAGCTCCACCAAATTATTGGGGTTATATACCATTGACCAAGAAAAATTAACGTCACTAAGTAAGGAGCAGGTTTTAACCTTGTACCAAGCGGGTTTATTACCCTCAATATATACAATGATCACCTCATTAGGGCAAGTTCACGCACTGATTGACTTAAAAAATAAGCGCCTGAATTACTACTGATAGCTTTACAAAATCGAGATGAAACCCATGTTAGATTTTACACTTAACGATAACCCTGTCTTGACTAAGCTTAATATAGGGGAAGAAAATACACCATTGTTGATCATTGACAGTTTTGCTCATAAACCTAATGATTTAATTTCCGATGCTGGAGATGGTTCGTCGTTTAAGACCGATGGACAAAATTTTTATCCGGGTAAGCGAGCCTTAGCACCTAAAATATATAGCGATGAAATTTGTAAAAATTATTTACCCTTATTTAAATCATACTTTGGCTTTAAACAGGCTTTCAGTGCTAAAACAGTCATGTCGGCATTTGCTATTTCAGATAGGGCGCCTGAACATTTAAAGCCAATACAAATGCTTCCTCATTTTGATTCGACTAACCTGAATCAATTGGCAGTTGTGCACTATTTATGTGAGCCTGAACATGGTGGAACTTCTTTTTATCGACATCGAGCAAGTAGTTTTGAAACGATTACACGAGAACGTTTAGCAGGTTATGGTCATCAATTAAAAAAGGAAGCTATTGCTCATAAGCTGCATAAGAAACCCTGTTATATGAGAGGAAGTAATGCGCTCTTTAAACAACTTCATTCAGTTGATGCTTGCATGAATCGAGCTGTTATCTACCCAAGTCGAATACTGCACTCGGGTGACGTTAATCCTTTATTAGGTTTGTCTTCAGATCCTAAAGTAGGAAGGCTAACTATTGGTAGTGTTATTTTAGTTGAATAACGTTCAAGAAATTCATTTTAGCGGTAAGGTATTTATTAGCTCTGTATAGAAGCAAACTGCTTGTGCCATTCAGCTTCACTGATCAGGTCTTTTGTCGATTCTAATTGGTCAATAAACGTCAGTCCGTTCAAGTGGTCTAATTCATGCTGGAAAATACGCGCAATAAATCCGGTTAATTCCTGTTGTTGCTCATTACCTTCTTGATCAAAATAACGTACAGTGATTTGGCTATGCCTTGGCACTAATCCACGCATGCTTGGTACACTAAGACAGCCTTCCCAAGCTTTTTCTTTATCATTAGAAACATGTAATATTTCAGGGTTAATTATAGCTGTTGGTGGCATTAATGGTGCATCAGGGTAACGAGCATTAGGTTGAGAACACATAATAAAAATACGTACACTGTGATGAATTTGTGGCGCGGCAATACCAACACCGCCAGCTTCAGATACAGCAAACATCATTTGCCCTATTAATTGCTGACATTCATCACTCAATATATTTTTAATTTCAAGTGCTCTTTGCCTTAAAACAGCATTGCCTAATTGAGCGACATCGTATTTATTACTGTTAACTTTATTCATTTAGCATGACTCATTTCGAATGGCTTATTGAGTTTTCGTAGGGGTATTAGTCGTCAGTTTTAATTGTTATTTCAATGTTTTTATTATCACCCGCAAACCATTTTTGCACGTAAATAGATCCTAACACCGGTGGTATACCATTTTCAGGTATTTCCTTATAACGAATACTATTTTTATTGTGTTTTTCAAATTCGAATTTAATGATTTTTTCAGACAAGTTGTTCACCTTGTATTTATTATTCGTGTTGTATTGTATAAGTGCTCATCACTAAATTCTAGTGTTCAACGTTTTTAGTTAATGATCAATTTAGCGAATTTTTTTATATTAGTGGTCGTTATTTGATACCTTGAGGTAGTTTTTGTTAACTTACCTAAGTCATTCATTTTATCTAAACATACCCACCCATTATCCAGAATTCAGGTTAAATTGTTTTATTGAGTATCAGTTTTTGAATGAGATAAAATTTGTTGTAATAGTAAATAAATTTTTGGCAAATCAATAGGTTTACCTAGACAATAATCAAATCCTGTTCGTCTATACTTTTCAATGTCGTGTGCCATAACATTTGCTGTTAACGCTATAATTGGAATGTCTGGATGGAGTGCTTTAATAATCTCACAGGCCTGAATTC
>JASDWX010000085.1:0-15247 GCA_041890515.1 Alteromonadaceae bacterium | reverse complement strand
TCAACCAAGATGGTACAAGTTTAGAAAACTTACTTAAGACGGTACAGCAGAACATTCAAAAACTTGCGACTCAAATAAATCATATTAATCAGGATCAGCAACTAAAAGTAATACCTCCTTTAATGAAAGTTGCTAACATTATTATAAAGCAAGGTACCTTAACCCTAATAAACGATAAAGATGGACAGATAATCACCGAAGCCTTAACAAAAATAGAACTTAAAGTTGTTACAGATGAAGCGGGTAATAGAGGAGAAGAAATTGGAATTGAAATATTCGAAAAATTACTTATAGCAGTAAATAAGCAAGCAAATATGTTAAAAAGTAAAGCATTCAAACTCATCTAAAGCTTGAATAAGTATGATATCCAAGCTAATAATAACAGTACTCTTAGGTTTTTCCTTATATAGAAAAGGCAATGAAATGCGACAGTCATTAAAATCCGCAAAATTTTTCTTTATCATTGTAATGAGTACTGCTGCAATGCTAGTACCTTTATCGACCTACGCACGAGATTTAGAAGTCACACCATTTATTGGACAAATGGTTAGTTCCGATTTAATAAGTACTCAAGACGGTCTTGATTTGGCAGTAAATAATGCCAATAATTATGGTTTGGCTATAGCGTGGCAAGATTCACCAAAGGGCCAAGGGCAAATACTATTCAACACTGTTAATCATGACTTCATCAGCAAAGCTGATTTGCAAGAACATTCCTTCGATGTTACTTACCTTCACTTTAGTGGCGTTGCACAGTTTAAGCAGCGATATTATGTTACAACCGTATCATTAGGTGTAGGTGGTACATATTTTGATACTGAAAATAAAGAAGAGATATATCCTTCACTCACTATTGCCTTTGGTACCCGCTACGAATTATCGAGGACCTTCGCGATTGTGACTGAACTTCGTGGTTACGCAAGCTATATTGAAGAAGATAATCAATTATTTTGTGAAGGAACCACTTGCCACGCTTTATTAGAAAAGAGTATGTGGCTAGAGGGAAGTATATCTGTCGGTTTTGCTGTTAAATTTTAGCGATAGATTTAAAATATATTAAAATAATACGCTTATTTATTACCCCTAAATTTTAAAAAGAATATTTTAAATAATTTATAGAGGAATCCACGTACTAAGAATCATTCCCCTTATTTATGAGGCTATTCTTTTGGTTAAAATTTAAGGCCAAGTGTAACCTAGCTGAAGATAAAAAGACTTGCTTGATTGACTTCTTATGTGAAGCTTTTGCAACTGAATTTCCTAAAATGCTTGCAAAAAAATGGGCTAATGACCATCACCATTGAACGCTTAAGAAAAACATCACTCTACTTCCTGAATTTTACTTCTCAAGGCATAGTTACATTGGGTATCAGTTACCTGTGGCACTAAAATATATACTTTGACATCATCAAAAAAACTGTTTTTTGCTTAATGGGTTTAGTCATATAATCATTCATGCCTGATTTAATCGCCTTTTCAGTATCTTGGACACTTGCATGTGCTGACATACCTATGATTATAGTATCATTATCAAACGTTCTAATTTGCTCTGTAGCTTGAAGTCCATCTAACTCAGGCATTTGTATATCCATTAACACTAACGAATAAGTGTCTGTTTTCATTTTTTCTAATGCCTGTAAGCCATTCTCTGCAATATCAATGGTAATATTTAATGGCTCTAGGGTTTTTTTAGCTACAATTTGATTGATTCTATTATCTTCAACTAACAAGATTTTTTTTCCATACAAAGCTGCTTTTAACTTTGCTAAATCAAAATAGGATGATTCTTTTTTTTCATTCTCTAACTTTTCAGTAGTGTATGCTAAAGGGATGGTGAATGTGAATTCAGCGCCTTTATCAAGTTCACTTTTTACTGTTATGCCCCCACCCATCATTTCGACTAATTGCTTACTTATCGCTAACCCTAAGCCTGTACCACCAAACTTTCTAGTGATTGAATTATCGGCTTGAGAGAAAACGATAAATAAGTTCTTTTGTTGTTCTCGTGTTATACCTATTCCAGTATCTTTAACACTTAACTCGATGATAACGTCCCTTTCGTTTTGTTTTTTTAGACGAGTGTTTATGTCAATACTGCCATGTTCAGTAAATTTGATAGCATTGCTAACCAAATTAATGATGATTTTTTCTATTTTTAGTGGATCGCCAATTAAATGCCTAGGAATCGCATCATCTAAGAGGATAGTTAATGATAGATTTTTTTTATCACTACTAGGTTTACAGATTTGTGTGACTTTTTCAAGAATAGCACTAAAGCTAAATGAGATATTTTCCACCTCCAGTTGCTTTGCTCCTATTTTAGAAAAGTCTAATACATCATTAATTATTTGGAGTAAGTGCTCACCTGAAAGCTCTATTTGTTCAAGTGATTCATTTTTTTCAGACAAAGACTCAGTGTTTCTTCCTATTTCAGCAAAACCTAACACTGCATTCATAGGGGTTCTTATTTCATGACTTATGTTAGAGAGAAAAATAGATTTTGCATTATTTGCTGCATTGGCTTTATCAATAGCATCATTTAATGCATCATTCTGAGAATTTATTTTTGACAAGTTTTTTGAAATCTCTTGGCTCATGGTGTTTATCCCCTGAGCTAAAGTACCCAATTCATCCGAGTTAGCATGTTTAATTAAGTATTTATAATTACCTGATGCAATGTTATTAACTGATTTGTTCATCACGATGAGTCGCTTAAAAATCAGCTTATTCAAAAAATAAAGCGTGAGTCCAATAACGCTAAACAGTAACAGAGTACCCACTAAAAATAGAGGAAGAATAACAATACTTCCTTCCATTGCTTTTTTAGAAAAAAAACTCATTGCATACCATTCTATTTCCTCGATATAGACAATAGCCGCAATATAGTTAACTTCATTAATCGTGATATCAATCGTTTTTATCAAATCACTATTGGCATTATTTGTTAGTTTTGTCAGGCTGCTTTTATCTAGATCCCCTCCGATGACTTCATGCCACTCCTTGTTATACAAAAACTCTGCAAGCGTGGGGTGATAACGACGGGTATTTTCATTCAAACTGGTACGAAATACGCCATGATTATCAATCAGTACATCTAAAACATCTTGGTTAGATGAACTCAGTATTTGATTAGCAATTATTGAAACGAGTGTGTAGCTTCCAACCGTTCCAATGGCTTGATCATTCTCTCTTACTATATAATCAAAAAAAACGTAGATGTTGCCATCAATAGTATTAATGTCAGCATCGACATAAAACTCATTATTTTCTGCTAGCTTCTTTGGAAGCCAAGAATTTTCTTCTAATTTCAGCGGAACCGTTTTTATGGTATTGCTCTCTTGATTCCAATCAATACTCGTAAGAGGGTTAATTGAAAGGACAAACCAGCCATAACATTCAATAACTTGACAATCATCTTCAATAGACTGAATCGCTTTTTCTTTAAACTTTTCATTATCGTTATTTTTCATCCAATCTTGATACGTGTTATTGAGCAAGGAACGTTTAATTAGATTTAAGTTTTGTGTAAAATGACTGATGACTTTTTCTTTGTTGATAATGGCATGTTGAAGCACCATCTTTTTACCTAAAACTTGCTCAACTCCCGTAATAAAATCTTTTAAAAAATATGAAAAAAACAGTAATACAACAGTAAAAACCAGGATAATTAAAAAAATTATTCTCAGTCGAATAGAGTTGATTTTTATGGTTTGTTTAATCATCAATTTGGAAAATTTATTAATAGTCTTTATTCAGTTATAAACCAAATGCCAGTATTAAGCAAAGCAAAGTCGATACCGATAATGCAGTAAATTATATTGTAGTATTCTCGGTTATTATTTCATTAAAATGATGAACAATAGAATATAACTTTATGATTCGTGGGTTCAACTTTGCAGGATAACTGACTAAAAATCATTAGTTCGTTATTGTAATTGCCGTTGTCGGTAGCATTCATCACAAAGTCCTCATAGTAACGGTGAGTCTTTGTTATTTGGTTGAAAAAAACTAACACTGATTATATTAGTCACTTAGTCTTTTCAGCCAATTCCTCTCTGACAAATGCCCTTTATTCAAACCTTTTGAGTTATTAAGGTTTTTGATTAAACCTACGCGATATTAACCCCATTATTCCTAAAGCAAAAATAAACAGTGTTGAAGGCTCTGTCACTGACGTTGGGCGATACATTAACCAACCGATAGTGTCGCTATTAGATGAATAAACACCTTCAATATTTGAATAAGTATCGGTTTCAGGGATTGTGGCAAACTCATTGTATTTTGCATTGAGAGAGCCTTGACCTAAAAGTAAATATCCTGCTTTAGGGTCAACGTTGTTATCCATTGCTCCATCATCAAAGAACCACGCAGCATCGCTTCCATTCGTTTCGTAGGAGTCACCTAAAAGTGCGGTGTAATATTCGCTTGACTGTGTGCCGTTATCTTTGCAATTCAATAATGTTGTATCGTTATTCTCACAAGAGTGATCTCCACCATTATATAATGCATTTAGGAACAAATTAGCGTCATTTGCGGTTGCAATTTCCCACCCAAAATAAGTACCACCAACGACTAATGTTTTAGCTAATGTCTGTGCATAAGTATCGTCAGCTAGTATATCCCACCTTAACCATTCACGTTCATTTAAGGTATCGGTAATGACTGTCGTAAAACCATCGTTGTCACTGCTTAGTGCGCCAATGGTTATTAGGCCCGCATTGGCAGAATTTACCAAAAAAATAAGAAAAAAAGTGCATGTAATGAATACTCTGTTTAAAAATTTAAATTTCATTAGGTTTTACCTTTTAGTTTTTGGCTTCAATGCAAGCAGCTTATTGTTAAGTATTAATATTTATAAAATCATCCTTGTGAATTAAAATCATCCTTGTGAATTAAAGCCCACCTAATAAGCAGGTGGACTTTTCTTTCACATAATTACAACGTGCCTAATAGTTGCTAAAGAATCGCGTTGCTGCTACCGCATAGTCCGCACGAGTAACTACATTATCACCGTTAAAGTTAGCAATTATAGTTGGCTCTAAATCATAAGGCCCTTGTTGAATATCAAAGCGGGCATTCAATATACCTAAGTTTAAGGCTACTTGAACATAACCTTTTAGCTCGGCAGGAATTTGCGCTTGATCCGCTAACGTTACGAATTGGCCTTTAAACATTGCCTTTACATCATCACCAGCAAGACTTTCTGCCAAGGGTTGTAATGCCAATGATTGCACTAAAGAGTATGCTAATTGAAAGCGATCAACCGTCTGTTGGGGGTTAAAGTTACTCGCGTTACCGATTAATACTGGCGCTTGGTCTTGCGCTGTATTACGTAAAGCTGCCCCTTTTGAGTTTACCGCATTAATCGCAGCAGCATATTGGCTATCAACATCGTTAAAGGCAATAGTTGTCGCAAGATTAGATTGACGAATGCCAGCGCCTAAAGTTAAAAAGTCAGCAAGGTCTTGTCGCGTTAACATTTCATCCGGCTGAAAGCCTGTCGCATTAGCATCAACTAACTCTTCACTTACCGCATATTCAATAAACGATTGTGCGGGATGATTTACCACATCGCCAAGTCCTTTATAACCGTCAGTTTTAACAATTTTAATTGTTACATCAATATCACCAGCTACAGCATAACCGTTAGTAACGCCCGCTGGGTCAAGAGCAACACCAGAAAGACTACCAATACCGTGTGCTCGCAATATCCACTTACCGGCTTCGGCTGGTGCCGTTACGGCAATATTCTGTCCTAAAACAGGTAAAGCAATACTAGAACCATAACGTTTACCTGATGGGCTTGTTAATGCTAAGGCAATAGTATTATCGTCAATATTTGCGCGTACCATAACCAAGGAAGCATCTGCTTGAACTGTCACAATCGTACCGTCGTTGTCGCCTACAGGGCTAAAAAATACCGTTTCTGGGTACTCAGCTTGTACTGAAGTAAGAGCCTTAGCATTAAAACTACGTTGAATTTTTGTCGTGCTACCGAAGTTTAAACCTGCTTCTACTGAAGATTTTACTGCTGCATAGGCATTAACATAACCCGCACCAGCTTCCCAAGTTTCACGACCAGGCATATTGGTTGCGGTTTCTTGTAAAATGGCTTTAACTTCACGCCATGTTAAGTTCGGATTAGCTTCAAGCATCAAAGCAACAATACCGGCAACATGCGGTGCAGACATTGAAGTGCCACTCATAGAGGTGTAATAAGGTACGTGGTTAGGCGCCATTACTTCACTATCATCACCAATACTTAGGGCACTTAAACTTGATAATGATGCACGTGTCGAAATAATATCAACACCTGGGCCAGTAACGGTTGGACGATCTTCCCATTTAAACGTTTCATTATCAACGATAACGCTTCCGCCTTTACCTTTAACGCCGCGCGAACTAAAGTCAGCCAGTTTGCCTTCTTTATCTCCTGCTGCAACCGTAATAACCCAAGGTGCTTTTTTAAAGTTACCTGTAATGGTTGCTTCACCACTACCTGAGTTACCCGCAGAGAACACTACAATAACACCATTATCAGAGAGTGCTTTGGTGGCAATATTGGTAGGATGGTCTGGATTAAAGTCAGTACCTGTATCACTGGTACTGCCAAAAGAATTTGAGATAACACGAATGTTATAATCATATTGGTGAGTCAAGGCATAATCGAATCCACCGATGGTATCTAAAATAAATAGACCTGCCCCTGAGCCATAACCAATAATTTTAGCGCCTGGAGCTACACCTTGGTATTTACCAATAGACATAGCACCATTGCCACCAATTATACCCGCCACATGTGAACCATGTCCGCCAGCAATGTCAGTATTAGCCGTATCTTCTTGATATGAAACGGGCAATATGTCTGATAATGAATGTAAGTTAGTTTGCGCTAAAACATTTTGTACTACGTGATTTGGGTATTTAATATCAGTATGCGTACCATCGACTCCTGAGTCGTTAACAACAACCCCGATACCACGGCCAGAAAATGGTGTACCTTGATTTCGCATTGTGGCGTCAGCACGTAAACGATCAACACCGGTAATTTGTGTTGCGCCATCATTTTCTAGGGATAATGGCGCGTTATACCATACAGAACGCACTTTATTTGAGGCATAAATACTGTTGATTTGTGCTTTTGTCGCGGTAATTCCAACAATGGGTAACTGCTTAAAGCTAACACCACCAGTTACACCTGCAGACTCTAAAATATTCAAAAGTTCTGGCGTTACAGCGCCCTCGCCTTCAAAGGTCACAATAACTTCAAAGATGTCATGAACAGCGGCTTTTGAAACCAATCCTTGTAATTCAGGGCCAAATGATTTTGCAGAAAGACCGGAAGACATTAAACCCAATCCTGCGCCCATAAGACTTGCGATTAGTAATTTATTTTTAAATTTAGTTTTAAGCATTTGAAGTAACCTTATTTGTTTCAAGACAGTTAGCATGTCAAAAATAAAGGCATTAAAGAATCAGGATAAACCCCTAGATGAAAGAGGGTAAATCACCTGAATTACATCAAAAGATGATTTTTGGCCGCATAGCGAACCAGTTCTGCAGCGTTGGCAACATTAAGTTTATCTAAAACTTTACCCCGATGGTTTTCGGCGGTTTTTACACTAATGTCTAAAGAACGGGCAATTTCTTTGGTGGTTTTACCCTCAATAATCAAATGAAATACTTCTCGTTCACGATTAGTTAGGTTTTTATACGGGTCTTGCCAATTTTCTGCTGGCTTATTGTATTGAGAGGCTAAAGCACTGGCGGCATATTGACTAAAATAAGTTTTCCCTGCGGCCAAAGCTTTGACTGCACCAATCAATTCATCACCCGCACTGTCTTTGAGTAGATAGCCCGATGCACCAGCTCTTACCATATGTATTACATACTCTTGCTCTTCATGCATCGTAAGAACTAGTACTTTAGCTTCAGGCAATTGTTCGTTTAAGCGCTTAACTGCTTCCATGCCATTAAGCTCAGGCATACTTATATCAATAACAATAACGGTAGGCTTTAACTCAAGTGCTTTTTTAACCGCTTCTAATCCATCAGCAGCTTCTGCAACAACACGAATATTTTCATCTTTACTCAATAAACTCACTAAGCCATGACGTAAAATAGTATGATCATCAGCAATAAGAACAGTGATCATGATATTTCCTGCCCGGTCACTAAAACTTTTATTTCGCAACCTTGATTGGGTGATGAATTAATGGTTAATTGACCACCAAAAGCACTTACTCGGTCACGCATTGCCCCTAAGCCGAAACCATCGGCATTATCTTCTGTACCACTTGACATACCAATACCATCGTCTTGTATTTTAATCATCAAAAGTTTACTTGTGGCAATAATATTTAGGGTAATAGTGTTAGCTTGTGCATGTTTAATTGCATTAGTCAGCGCTTCTTGTGTGACACGAAAAGCTAAGGTTTGCGTATCGCTATCAATTTCAGTATCTACCTGATGGTGAAATTCAATTTCTGCCTTTTCTGGCTCACCCATTATCCTGACTAGCCACTCTAAAGCAGGTATCAGGCCAAGATCATCTAATATCCTTGGTCGCATTAAGCGGGAAATAACCCGCGTATCAGACAAGGCTTGTCGCGCTAAATCAATACTTTCACTTAAAGCGATTGTGGAATCACCTTTTTGTGCTTGCTGAAGCTGATTGATCAAAGCTGTTAATAGCTGCCCTACACCATCATGGAGTTCGCGGGCAATATGCTTACGTTCATCTTCTTGAACCCGCCAAACACGTTTAGCCAAACCACGCATTTGCTCGTTGCCAAAATATATCTGTTGTGATATTTGTTTTTGCTTTTCATTAAGTTGTGCAACCAACTTAGACATATCCGTATTATTGCTCATAATGAAGTAATTCCTTTAGCGCATCATCTATTTGAAAATACATTTGTTTTTCTAAAAATTTTGTAAACATCTCTGCCGGTAGATTTTCTGACAAACGCTTAAGTTTTTGACGGACTTTATCATGATATTTTTCGGCATTTTTTTGTTCTGCAATCGCTAATTGAGCACGCAAACGATCAAATTGAAAGCTACGCCAATAATCCCCCATTTTCCGTAATAAAAGATCGGCTTCTCGCAAAGTACGGGTTAATTTGGTCCAAGTCTTTAAATAATATTGCTGCACCGCTAACAGCTCTAAATATTCTATATATTGATATTGATAAAGACCAAAATCCAATTCTGCCAATAGTGCTAAATAATGGCCAATATCTTGATTGCCTGCGCGTAATGCCTCTCTTGCCTGCTGCAATATCTGGCGAATAAAAACAACTTGATGAGCATGATCTGTTACTGACTCTTTGCTTTTTAAAATAGGGGTTAAAACACTTTTTTTACTTTGGCCAATTAAAAATAAGTAAGTAGCGTTATATTCTTTATTACCAGATTTAGAGACTATTTTGCTAATTTTATTAAGATATTTTTCTGCTTCATTCACATCGCCCAATTGAAGTGACCAATCAGCTAACCAAAGTCCAAACTGCGCCATAGCTCTCACATCTTGTAATTTAACCGCTTCCTCATAAACCACCATTAACGCTGTAATACTCGATTGAAAATTACCTTGTAAAAAAGCTAACTTAGTTAAATAGCTTCGTGAAACAAGCGATTCTTCCATACTATTAAGCTCATTGGCATCAGCTAATGTATTATTAAAAAGATGATAAGCATTACGCCAGTTACCTTTTGCTAGCTCCAACTGCCCTAAGTTTTGTCTTACATGAATAATACCGATTGGAAATTGAATTTGTTGATATAACTGCTCTGCCTGACGCCAATAAACCAGTGCATGCTCAGGGTCAAGTAACATAAAATAGGTAAAACCTATATTATTCATACTTTCTGCCTGCAGCATTAGATTACCGAGATCGACACGAATATTTAATGCATAACGGAAATTTTCCAAGGCATTATGATACAGAGCTTGCTCTTCAGCCAACTTACCTAGCTCATTATAAGTATTAGACAAACCTTCTTGATCGTTTAGTTGCTGATATATAACTAAGCTTTGTTTTAGATATTGCTCAGTTTTTTGCAATTCGCCAATTGAAAGGTGCATAGCAGCAAGGTTAATCATTGTCGTTGCAGCTCCAGCTAAATCGCCTGATTTTTTTCGTATGACTAATGCTTCTTGGTAATAATCAAATGCCAAGTTAACTTCACCTAATTGCTCATTAACCACGCCAAACGCATTAAGCGCCTCGCCGACTTTATACTGATTCTTTAACTTTTTAGCGGTGATTAAAGCCTTAACAAAATACTCATTAAGTGCTTTCTCAAAATCTCCCTGAAGGAACGCGGCTCTTCCTAACATAAACCATGCCTTGGGGTGATTAGGATCAATTGTCACCACCTCTTGCAATAGCGTTTCCATTTTGTGATGTTGCTCTATCAAAAAATAGAACTCCGCCAGCATAACTTTAAGTTCAGTGTTATACGGAAATGCATTCACTAACGTTAGATAGTCCGTCTGTGCTTGCTCTATTTTCCCTGCTAAATCATTTAAACGGGCACTGGCAAGTTTTGCGGTATAAGAATTAGCTACGCTAAATTCTAGTGCTTTACTATAAGCTTGCTCGGCTTCCAAAATTAAATTTTTCGCAAGGTTAAGTTCACCTTGCTGTAGCCACGTTTGCGCAGAATTAGGATTTTTATTGAGGATAGGTGTTAACGCTTCTTGCGCTTTTTCAAACTTATCCTGAGCAATAAATGCCTTAATGACAAATAAATCAATCAGCGGGTTGCGCTCATATGACAATACTTGTGTAGCACTTGATTCAATATCTAAGCGTTTTCTAAAACTCTCTACAAAGTCTTCTGTAGTCATTTGCCAATTTTTTTGATCAAAGCGTTTACGCAGTAATGTTTCACGGTGGATTTTAAAACCATCAACAAAAATCAACTCAAATTTTATTTCTTTCGCTTCAGCTCCAGCGACGATCGTTGATGGGCTAATAAGTACATCAACTTGTAGTAAATCGGTTACTAATTCAATTTTACTTTCATCTAACGGTAATTTAATACCCAACTGTGCTAATAATTGGTTCAACCTCGATTGTTCAATCACCCGTAAATGCATGATTTCGCTTAACTGATAATTTAAATAATTCGCAAAAGTTTGATCAAACTCTTCATCTTTACTAGCGGTCGGTAAAATGGCAACCGCGTAATGACTTTGTGCACTCGATTTAATGGGGTTTGGTTGATTATAACTCCATATCACAACAAAAAAAGCAACCAGTAATATCGCAAAAGCACTATATAAACTCGCTGTTTTCACTGTGGTTTTATGGTTAGTCATTATCGTTAAATATTGTTGTTGTGCTTTATCAATATTTATGGGTCGTGATGCTACATGCGCTGAAATTATTGATAACAGCCATGATTTAAGCGCATTAAGTTCTGCGTTTACAGGATTGAATTTAGGTTTTATGAGTAATTTACTTTGTACTATTTCATCGATTGAATCACCTCTAAAAGGTAAACATTGGCAACAGAGTTGAAAAATAACAATACCTGCAGCATATAAGTCTGTGCTGGCATTAATTTTACCTAATTGAAGATATTCAGGTGGCGCATAATACGGCGTGCCTATGACACTAGTCGAGACACGCTCTTTATTGAGTACTGAAAGGCCAAAATCAGCTATATAAAGCCGACCAGAAGTATCCAACATGATATTTTCAGGTTTAATATCTTTGTGAGTTACACCCGCTTGCTGCGCAAAGGCTAGCCCACTAAGCAGTTGTTCAATAATGTGATGAACTTGTTTAATAGACAAAGATTGACTGGCAATAATCTCTTCTAGGCTACTACCTTCTATCCAATCCATAGTTAAGAAGTGTAAATTTTGATGTTGATAATATTCATGGACGCGAATAATATTTGGGTGACTGAGTTGACGAACTAGCAATAATTCGTTTTTAAAGTCAGCTAAATTATTGGCATTTTCACTCAGAGATTGATCTAGGACTTTAATAGCGATAACAGCGTCAAGTTGCTGATCATAAGCATTATATACACAGCCGTAACGCCCCCGACCTTGCAAGCTTTTTATGATAAAACGTCCAACTAAGCATTCACCCGGTTCGAGTGAATCTTTTTGTTGAATGATTTGTGTTGTCTGTTGTGGGTTTTCAACAGTTTTAGTTAACTTTGACTTTTCAGAAGAGCTCATACAGCCTATTTATTAATAAAAATTAATGGCACAAATTAAGCAAACTAAAGTCTTTTTCACCTGATATCCGTATCGAGTTATCATCAAGAATTAGTTGCAATGAATCAATCGATTGTTGTAGCAATATTGCTTGAACTGAGGCTTGAATTTGTTGGCTCATCGTCGTTAAAATAGCAATATCTAATTCGGTTAACACTTTATCAGATATTTTACTGTCAGTGTAAACCACACCCACGACTTTATCTTCGTAAAACAACGGAATACATGCCAATGCTGATATTTTTTTACGCTCTATACTCTTACGTGCACTTAGGAGTTCATGTCGTGTAACGTCCATAGCAATAACCGCTTGACCAGATTCAAAACAACGAGTTATAGCGCCAACACTTCCTTCAAATTTAGATAATTCAAAATCAATTAATTGCATACCATGAGCAATATTAACACTTAAGGTTTTTAGCGTGTCACCCAATAAAATTATGCCACGCTGGGTGCCCGTTAACATGATAATATTTTGTAATTGTGCCGACAAATTTTGTTGTAAGTGTTGGATTAAAGGCAAAGCTGTTGGTGTTTGGCTACTCGATAAGCGCCATTGATTATGACTCATAATAGCATCGAGTTGCTCAGATGATTTCGTTTCAAATAGACAGTCTAATTCCCCAATAGAAATTAATGCGTCAGTTTTTAACGTCGATTGCGTAATAGCAATACCATTTACTTTTGTACCATTGCGACTTAGCTCATCTTTAACTTGCCAAATTTTGTTAGCATGAGCTACTTTCGCATGCTGTCTAGAAACTGTTGGATGATCGAGTAAAAGCTCACATTCATCTGAACGCCCTAAACGGTAGCCGCTGTCTTCATAAAGAAAACTTTCTACTGCGGGTTGGTTAGGATAACAAACCGTAATTCTAGCTGGCATAAGGGCCCCCTATATAACACATGACTGTGCTAGTTAACTAAGCGTAAACTAAATCGCAGAGTTTTTGCATATGCCATCAGTTCTCCAGCAACATTTCTAATGTCTCGGCTTGAGCGCCATACATCGGGAATATTAACCCCACAATTGTCATTAATACGCTGATTAAAAACATTAAGTTTATTACTTGCGCTGTTATAGTCTTGCGTCAAAATCAACTGATTAATCTCATTTACATCTTTCAGTAAGTCTGAATATACTACAGCATTTATTAGTGGTGAAAATTCATTCAGCGCGGACTGTAAATCACTAATTTTTTGCTCTACAACAACTAAAGGGTTCCTTAAATCGGCCAGAATTACAAATTGAGAAAATCGCCCTGTAGAACCGCGTGCTCTATAACTTCCAGACCCCATGGTCATAGTAATATCTTTAAATTCACCATTTAAGGGTGCCTTAAAAAAACGTAAAGGTGTTCCTGCTGTATACTCCAAGTTATGAGTATGTATGTCAACCGAGGCTAGGCCTGAAAATGAAAAACCACTGTTTGCCTTAGGTTCAATGGTGATCATCATTGGAAAAGCAGCCGCTGGGGTTATATTTATCTTGTCCGATAATCGCTCAATAAAATCAAGTGAGGTGACATCAATTAATTCTGCACTTAGCCCTAAACTTTCCTTTGTTAGACCCACTGCATTTTCAAATTGTAAAGTAAGATCCGCTGAAATATCACCCGGTAAATGAACAACTACGTCTACCCGATTACCTTGGATATTGACTGACAATGGTTGAGATGCGAAAGATAAGGTACTAAAAATAATGGCTGTTACGGCGAAAAATTTAGCCGTCATATTTTTGATGTGCAACATAATGATTCCTCTTGAGATCAAACTGATAATTTGTTCAGGTTGTTTATAATTATCACCTACTCAAACTACGTTAAAATAAGAAAATTAGCAAGTATTATGGTTTATTCACAAGTAAAAAACCAACCTATAGTAAGGTTGGTTTTGTCTTCATATTACTAGCGTTTAACGTAAGTATGAATCATATGCTCGGCCAATAATAACTGCATAATCACCACGTTTTATGTTGTTTGTTGGCTCAAAATAAGCAACCATTTTTGGTGTTAGGTCATAAGTTCCTTGTACTAGTTTGAATCGAACCCCCATCAATGACATATTTATGGCTTCTTGTACGTAGCCTTTTAACACCGGTGTTATAGAACGAGAGTCCATTACGGCAATACGCTCACCTTTATAATCAACCGTTAACTCTCCAGAAAAGTTTGCTGCTTGTTTTTCAAGTCCTAATCCTTGCACTAATGAATAAGCAAGCTCTTGTTTACTTACACTTTTAAGAGGAAAGAAGTTACTACCATGTGATAACATTACTGGCCATTGATTTTGTACTCTATCTTTAAGCGCAGAGCCAAGTGTTGTTACCGCATCAACAAATGGAGCATAGTGACTATCCACACCAATAAAGGCCATTTTTTGTTCATTTAATAAATCGCGCTGCTGTCTGATCGGCAAACCCATCACTAAAAAATTAGCTAAATCTTGACGTTGTAAATCATCATTAGGCTTATAAAACCCGACATTATTACTATCAACTAAACGTTCACTTACTGCAAATTCTATCGCTTTTTCTGCAGGATGATTGGCAATATCATTAACACCTTGATAGCCGCCAGATTTCAAAATTGAAATTTCACCTTGAATAAACTCAGGAATACCTGGGCCGTTTGTTGTCCCCGTAGGATCCGCTTGCACACCTGACAATGAGGTTATACCGTAGGCTGATAGTTTCCATTCCCCAGCTTGCGCAGGTGCAGAAACTCGCATAGTACTGCTTAATACCGGTGTAGTTAAGTTACCAAAATAAATTGTCCCGTCAGGCCCTTCTAATTTAAGTTTAACAAGATTGGCGAGCGTTTCAGACGAAGCACTAATCCATGCTGCATCGTCTGCAACATTAAAGGTATGCACTTCAGGTTCACCAACGGGTGTAAATAAAACTTCAAACGATTCTGGCGAATCATCACCAATAATGATGGCATTCGCATTAAATATATTTAGATTGTAGACCGTTTTACTATTTTGTTCATCGTAGCC
>JASDWX010000084.1:0-15283 GCA_041890515.1 Alteromonadaceae bacterium | reverse complement strand
CAGCATCCTTAACTTTATCAGCATGTGGTGGTTCAAGCACTAGTAAAGCAAGCCCAGAACCTGTTATTCCAACAAACACCGCTCCAACCGACATCGCTGTTAGCAATATTGCAGTAGACGAAAACGTTATGGGAGCCTTTATTGGAACACTGTCAGCAACTGATGCAGATTCAGGGGATACATTTACCTATACAACTGATAACGAACTGTTTGCTATTACTGGCGATGAGTTAAGTTTAAAAACTGATGCAAAAGCAAACTTTGAAAATACCGAATCGTTGGCTGCCAACATTACAGTTACAGATAGTGGAGGCCTTTCATTTTCGAAAGAACTCACTATTACCGTCAATGACTTATTAGATACTTATAAATTTGAAAGTAAACTAATTACAGGTGAATCAAGTGTTGGTTATACGGGTCAAATCGCTCGTCATGCGTTAATTTCTGAATTAACCAGCTATATTGGTGCTGGGCTACAAGCTGATATAGACGCAAATTTATTTGCAGATAAACAAGCAGTAATTGATAAGTTAAACTCTTATTTTCGTACCACGAGTAATCAATATGAAAACAACTTTTCGTTGAACTTCTTATCTGATACGAAACAACCATTCATTACCGATATATCTTCAAGCGCTAAAAACTTAGTTGGTAAAATAGCAGGTAATGATGCTACTCGCATGCGTAAAGATTGGACTGATGGTACTAGTTTTGTTGGTGCTGGCGCGGGCATGACCCCAGAAACGTTAGTTGACGCTTATTTTGATCAATTGGCTGATAACGCTGTCGATGCTAACATTCGCCTTGATGAAGCTACAAATAGTCCTATCACTAAAGTTTATGTCAATACTGATGGCACTGACTTAAAACAATTGCTTCAAAAATTCTTATTGATGAGCATCACATACTCTCAAGCTACTGATGATTATTTAGATGAAGGCTTAGCCATAGACAATGTTGATCCACGTGGTACTGGTAAAGCAGATACTGCCCTTGAACATGGTTTTGATGAAGGTTTTGGTTACTTTGGCGCTGCTCGCAATTATTTAGAATATACTGATAAGGAAATTGCTGGGAAAGTTGATGCTGACGATGCAACGACAGGTCGTATTGATTGGAGTGGTAAACATGACACTGACGGTGATGGCCTATTTGATTTAACGTCAGAAGTAAATTTAGGTAGCTCTGCTAATGCGGCTAAACGTGATATTGGTTCTGCAAGTAATGCCAATCCAACGGATTTTACTAAAGACGCCATGGAAGCCTTTTTAGCGGCTCGTAAAATCATTAATGATAATGTAGGTTCTGTATTTACAGCTGAGCAAACAACAGCACTTGAAGCACATCGTGATATCGTAGTTAATGCGTGGGAAAAAGCTATTGCTGCTACGGTTATTCATTATATTAATGATCTCCGTTCAGATCTAGATAAATCAGGCGATGATTATAACTACGAAGACGTTGCTAAGCATTGGTCTGAAATGAAAGGTTTTGCATTAGGCTTACAATTTAATCCTCATTCACCGATCACTGATGCTCAGTTTGCTGAGATTCATGTTCACTTTGGACAAAAACCTGTATTGCTTCCATTCGGCTCTGCTGATAGAACAGCTCTAACTATTTACATTGCTGACTTAGAAAAAGCACGTGATATATTGCAAGAAGCATTAGGCTTAGATGCCGATAACGTTGCTAATTGGTAGTATTTTAAGTTAAGACCAAACCAAGCCTTAAGTTTTTTCGTATAAAGGCTTGGTTATTTTTTATTGATGAGTAATTTTTATAGATTATTGACTAATAAAAAATAATTAATATTTATAATATTTCATTTTTATTTACATTATAGGGTTAAAAAATGTCAGTTAACATTAATCACACCGCACTCTCTATAGCCGTCGCTGCGGCTTTTTTAGTGACTGGTTGTGGGGAAAGTACCAGTAGCAGCAGTGGTCCAAACTTTGATATCACGCCAGCTCCAAATCCAACGCAGAATCCAAATCCAAACACTAGTTTTGATCAACAAGCGTTACTTAAGAACATTACTGATAATATAATCACGCCTGTTTTTGAACAATTTTCTACGGCCTCTGCAGCACAAATTCCAGAGATAGCGGCCTATTGTCAAATGGAAACAGATGCATCCTTAGGTAATGCAACAAACGAGCAAGTTAGCGCTACGCGTGATAATGCCAAAGTGGCATGGCGTAACACTATGAATGTCTGGCAGCAAGCGGAGCTAATGAAAGTAGGACCTTTAGTTGATAATGAAGGATTGTTACGAGATATAATTTATTCGTGGCCTGTGGTTAATTCATGCTCCGTTGATTTTGAAGTAGTAAATTTTAAAGCAGGAGTTGTCAATGGACAGCCATTTAATATTGCCAACCGTACCCCTTCACGCCGTGGCTTAGCGGCTATAGAATATTTATTGTTTAATGAGCAACTTAATCATAGCTGTACCACAAGTACTCAACCTGAAAATTGGGACAATCAAACAGATGAGTATCGAAAAGTAGCGCGTTGTCAGTTTGCCGTGGAAGCTGCACGCGATGTTAATAATAGTGCCAAAGAATTAATAACAGCCTGGTCTGGCAACAATGGGTTTGCAAGTATCCTAAAAGCAGCCGGTAGTATAGGAAACCAATTTAGCACTGAACTAGAAGCGATTAATCTTATCAGTGATGGTTTGTTTTATTTAGAGACATTCACTAAAGATGGTAAGTTAGCGACCCCATTGGGGCTTCAAGCTAATAGCTGTGGATCACAAGCCTGTCCTGACGTTGTAGAATCAGTATATGCACATCACTCTATTGCTAATATTGAAAACAACTTATTGGCATTTCAAAAACTTTTAACTGGTGGAACTGGTACTGGTTTTACTCATTATTTGATTGATGTTGGCGATCAAGATACAGCAGATTCAATGTCTACAGACGTTCAGCTAGCCATTGATGGCGTGCAAAACTATCAGAATAGTTTGGCTGAAACCCTTGTTAACAATGAAGCACAAGTAACAAAAACGCATGCCAATGTTAAAGAAGTCACTGATAAACTCAAAATAGATTTTATTACCAGTTTATCGCTTGAATTACCCGCGACATCCGCAGGAGATAACGATTAATGAAGATTAACAAGCATAAATATATTGCTGTTGTTTTTGCCTTTGCCTTTCATCCTAATGTTAGTGCTGACGACGGTACTAGCGATACACCTTCTGAGTACACTGAACGTGTTCAAATTATTGGTCATAATGATAAATTGCGTACTGAAGCTGGTGCAGCTACGTTAATTGGTGAAGTTGAATTAGAAAAATTTAAGTTTGATGATATTAACCGTGTTCTATATAGCGTACCTGGCGTTAATATTCGTGAAGAAGATGGTTATGGTTTAAGACCTAATATAGGTTTTCGTGGTGCGACACCGGAACGCAGTAAAAAAATTACCATCATGGAAGATGGTGTACTAATCGGTCCTGCCCCCTATTCTGCACCCGCAGCATATTACTTTCCAATGATCAGTAAAATGACTGCCCTAGAAGTATTTAAAGGCCCTTCTGCAATTAAGTATGGACCCAATACTGTAGCGGGTGCATTGAATATGACAACGCGCCAAGTACCTAAGAGCAAAGAAGGTGCTATAGACCTTGCCTTTGGATCTAACGGGTATGCTAAAACGAAAGCTTACTTTGGTACCACTAATAGAAATTTTGGCTATTTAATTGATGCGGTACATATCGAAGCGGATGGTTTTAAAGCGTTAGACGGTGGTGGTGATACCGGATTTGATAAAAACGATATTATGGCTAAGTTTCAATATAACTTATCTAGTGGCCAATATAATCAGATAATTGAATTAAAGCTAGCCCATGCTAATGAAAAATCAAATGAAACCTACTTAGGGTTAACTGACGCTGATTTTAAGCAAAATGCTAATCGACGTTATGTAGCCAGCCAAAAAGATTTAATGGACTGGGAGCATCAACAAGTTCAGTTCACACATTTTATTGGTAATGACAATTTTGATGTGACAACTCGCTTGTACCGTAACGATTTCGAGCGTTCTTGGGATAAAGTTAACGGTTTTAAAGCAGGGGCGGTAGTCACTGATTTACAAGATATTTTAACGAATCCTGAAACAGATGCTAATGCACCTTTTTATCAAGTGTTAACGGGGCAAAGAGACACCGAAAGAGAATATGAAAAGATTATATTAGGTGATAACCAACGAGAATATTATTCACAAGGTATTCAATCTGAGTTATATGTTTACCATACACTTTTCAATGTGAAACATGCATTTAATGTTGGTTTTAGGTTTCATCAAGATCAAATCAAGCGACGTCACACTACTGATGCGTATACAATAACCTCGGCTGAACTACTGAGTGATGGTAGCGCAACACTTGCTGGAGATACAAATAGAGAAAAAACCGATGCTATTTCTATTTTTTTCAAAGATACCATGACGTTAGGTGGATTGGACTTAACCTTTGGCCTACGTGGTGAATTTCTTGATGCCAGTTACCAAAATGAAGCACTAGATAAAGAAGGTGAATGGCAAAAGAAAAGCACTGATATTTGGTTACCAAGTTTAAGTGGGTTTTACACATTGTCTGAACATTCAGGGCTGTTTTTTGGTGTTCATGAAGGTTTTGTGCCGACGAGTCCAAAAGAGCCAACCAGTGTTAAAATTGAAAATAGCCTTAATTATGAGTTAGGTGCTCGTTATCATGACGAGAGTAGCCAACTTGAAGCGGTTATATTTTACAATGATATAGAAAATTTAAAAGAAAGCTGCTCTTTTTCAACTGCCTCGCTTTGTCAAAATAATACTGATGGCGAGTTCAACAGTGGTGAAGCAAATGTTATAGGCCTTGAATTAAGTGCAAAACACACCTATGAGCTATCGGCGGACTATGACTTACCTGTATTGTTGAGTTACACCTATACTAAAGGCGAGTTTGATAGTGCATTTAGCTCTGACTTTAGTATGTGGGGAGACGTTAAGGTTGGAGATACTTTACCGTATTTACCTGAAAATCAATTAACACTTGATATCGGTTTAGCGGCTAATAATTGGCAAGTTAATTTAATCACCCGCTACATTGGTGAAATGAGAGAAGCATCAGGTGAAGATGTTCTGCTGTCTGGCGTAACAACACAAGCACTAACCATCGTTGATATGGCTGCAAGTTATGAACTAGGAGATATGGGCAGTATCTATCTTAAACTTGATAACTTACTCGATAATCAAGAAATAGTTAGTCGACGCCCTTATGGAGCTCGCCCTAGTAAACCTAGAACTGCTTCTATTGGCTATCAATATAGCTTCTAATTAGCGTTAATCGTGTTTAAATTTGAATAAAAACGTTAAGTGTCATACTTATCGTTTTTATTTGTAACCTTATTACGAAAAGTTATTTATATTTATGGACTTTCTTAGCGCAAACTTTAAAGAATTAGCCCTTTATATCCTAGATCCTAACCAACGCTTATTTTGGGGCTATCTTTTATCGGCACTACTATTTGCCAGTGCAGTATATTTTATTAACCTAAAAAAGATAATGAAGTCAGGTTCAACGGAAGAGAAGCAATCAGGGTTAATAGCCTTTTTATTTCCTAGGAAGGTTTTTTTAGCCCGATCAGCTTTAAATGATTATGCCTTGCTTATTGTAAACAAACTTTTTAAAGCAGCATTATTTCCTTTTATTATCTTAACGATGGTACCTGTAGCTTTAGGTATTTCATCAGCAATAGAATGGTTATTTGGGCCTATAACTCACTTTACTTTATCATCAGCTAGTATTATGGTTATTTTTACCATACTACTGTTCATTTTTGATGATTTTACTCGTTTCTTATTGCATTACTGTTTACACAAAAGCCATTATCTGTGGGAGTTTCATAAAGTTCATCATTCCGCAACCGTACTAACACCCTTTACTATATATCGCTCACATCCCATTGAAAATTATCTCTATGCTTGTCGTATGGCATTAACTCAAGGCTTTGTTGTTGGCTTGTGTTATTACTTATTTGGGCCCACATTAAAAATGATTGATATTATTGGTGCCAATGTTTTTATTTTTGCCTTTAATATTATGGGCTCAAATCTGCGTCATAGCCATATCAGGATAAGTTGGGGAGATAAAATAGAAGGGTTATTTTTAAGCCCTGCACAGCATCAAATTCACCACAGTGATAACGTTAAGCATTTTGATAAAAACTTTGGTACGGTATTATCCCTTTGGGATCGCTTATTCAACTGTTTTATGCATGCGTCTGAGGTCGGAGTGTTGTCTTTTGGTATAGGTAAAGAAGGTGAATTGCATAAGTCGCTAATGGGTATTTATTTACAACCTTTTATTAACGTATATAGAAAATTACGTTTTCGTTTTTTTTAGTACATTAATGGTATTCAATTAAAATTTTTTGCCCTATGTTTTTTAGTTATAGTGATTGGTGACAATAACATATACCAGTCTACAGATTTCCTGAGACGACAAGATTCTTAGAACAGTAATCTAAACAAGAATTATTCTCAAATAGATTGACAAATTATAATGTTTTCTTTAATCTTGCCAACCTATAAACACTGACGACAGAGACTGGCATAATGTTGTCAGGGTAATATAATGCAAGATACAACGTCAATCCGAAAAAATTTATTCCTAATTTTTGCTAGTTTTTTACTTATTTCATCATCTTTACAAGCTAGTGATGAGGTGAATGTGTATTCCTACCGCCAAGAGTTTTTAGTTAAGCCTTTGTTTGACATTTTTACAAAAAGAACGGGGATTAAAGTCAATGTTATTTTTGCTAAAAAAGGCATGGCGGAACGTCTCGCCCGAGAAGGTAAATATAGCCCCGCAGATATATTATTAACAACGGATATTAGTCGGCTCATTGAATTACATGACCGTGATCTACTTCAAGCTTATAGCTCTAAAACGTTACTTGATGTAATTCCTAGTCAATATCGTGCTACAGACAATACGTGGTATGCACTTACAACACGTGTACGTAATATTTATTCAGCTAAACGTTTGGGTGCTATCAATATCAATTATGAAGATTTAGCTGACACTAAATATAAAGGAAGAATATGCACTCGAAGCGGTAAACATTCATATAATATTGCACTCGTTGCCTCTATGATTGCTGCTCATGGTGAAACAGAGACCCTCACTTGGTTAGAAAAGTTTAAAGTTAACTTGGCCCGCAAACCTCAGGGTAATGACCGTGGTCAAGTACAAGCAATTCATCAAAACTTATGTGATATAGCGTTAGGTAATAGTTACTATTTTGGCAAAATGTTGATTGATGAAAAGCAGAAGTTATGGGCTGATTCGGTATACATTAATTTCCCCAATCAAAATAACCGGGGTGCCCATGTGAATATATCAGGAATGGGCATGGCAAAATATGCTCCTAATAATGACAATGCTAAAGCTTTAATGGAATTCTTGGTGTCAAAAGACGCACAGAAGCTTTATGCTGAAACAAATATGGAATATCCAGTGAGAGCTGATGTAATGCCATCTGATTTAGTTGCCTCATGGGGTAAGTTTAAAGCAGATTCATTGTCGTTAGAATCGATCGCAAAGTATAGAAAAGAAGCGCTTAAACTTATAGATAAAGCTAAATTTGATTTATAAAGGATGATCATTATTTCTTGATAGGCCCGTTAAAAAATAATATCTGGCGAAGTGCCTGCTGGCTCATAGTATTTTTACTCATAACACCGGTATTAGTTATGGTATTAGCCAGCTTTGGTTCGTCAAGTGATTTATTTTATCATCTTTGGCAAACTGTCTTACCTGACTATATTACTAACACGCTAGTACTAGGGGTGTTGGTCGTTTTTTTATCTTTAATTTTTGGTACTTTGAGTGCGGCTTTCATTGTTCATACCAACGTTTTGGGTAAAAATTTTCTGAGATGGTTACTTTTATTGCCCTTAGCAATGCCCGCCTATTTAGTTGCTTATCTTTATACTGATCTGTTTGATTACGCAGGACCCGTTCAGCGCACGTTACGTGGGTGGTTTAATTGGCAGTCGCCGAGTGATTATTGGTTTTTTGATATACGTACTTTACCTGGAGCTTCCATTGTAATTTCGTTAGTGTTGTTTCCTTATGTTTATATGTTGACGCGTACTGCACTTGAGCAACAAGATCAAAACTTGTTAAGGGCCGGACGTTTATTAGGGTTGTCAGCAAAACAAAGCTTTTTAAAAGTTGCCTTACCGCTGGCACGGCCAGCATTAGCGATATCAGCGAGTTTAGTCCTTATGGAAACCTTAGCTGACTTTGCCACGGTAAATTATTTTGCGGTAAATACACTGACTACAGCTATATATGATACTTGGCTGGGCTATGGTGACTTAGCAACAGCAAATGCTTTAGCCAGTATATTAATGCTGATAATTCTGTTTGTGGTTGTTGGTGAACAACGTGCAAGAGCCGGTCAAAATCATCAATCAAATAGGCCTAATCAGCATATTGAAATTATTACATTGTCATTATTTCAACAACTACTCATTAGCGGTTTTTGTTGGATATTGGTTTTAGTGGGTTTTCTTTTACCTTTCGCTTTACTTGTTATTATGGCAATTGAATACGGCAGTATGGCTCAGCTAGCAAATTTAGTTTCACCAAGCCTTAACAGTATTGAAGTGTCATTTTATGCCGCAACTATTGCCACTTTATTTGCATTGTTATGTAGTTTATATCGTCGATTAAGCTTTGATAAATGGCGAATACTTCCTTCAAGTTTATCAGGAATAGGTTATGCAGTACCTGGAACCGTTTTAGCAATGGCATTATTGGCTAGTTTTGGACCCCTTGATCATTTTATTAATGATATAGCAAGTTATCTTCAGCTTAAAGAACCCGGTTTAGTCTTGTCTGGCACTATTTTTGCTGTCGTATTTGCCTTTGTGGTTCGTTTTTCAGCGATTGCCAATGGAACAATATCAAGTGGTATCAAACAGATACCTAATTCTGTTGATCTTGCTCCTGCAAGTTTGGGTGTGGGTTTAGGACAAATGTTAAAAAAAGTACACCTGCCAATACTGAGGCCTTCTATTTTTGTAGCATGGTTACTCGTATTTGTTGAATCAATGAAAGAACTATCCGCCGTATTATTACTAAGGCCCTTTAATTTTGATACATTGAGTATACAAATTTATCAATTAATATCAGACGAAATGCTTGAGCAAGGAGCCTTGAGTGCTATTTTAATTGTTTTATTAGGCCTATTACCTATTATTTGGCTCAACAGAAGTAAGGAGTTATCGTAAATGGTCGAAAATGAATTATTAAGCGTTAAGCAACTTTCGGTTAAATTACATAATAAAGTCATATTGTTAGACACCCACTTAACACTAAACTTTGGTGATATTCTTGGATTAGTAGGACCAAGTGGTTGTGGAAAAACCACATTGCTTAATACTATCGCGGGCTTTAATTCACCCAGTACGGGTGAGTTAAACATAAAGCGTAATAATTCAAGTAGTACTCATTTAATCGTTGAAGAAGATGTTCTCACTATCACGCCATTTAAGCATGTAGTTCCTGAACATCGTAATATCGGTATGATCTTTCAAGATTATGCATTGTTCCCTCATTTATCAGTTGAAAAAAACATCTGCTTTGGAATTAATAAACTGCCAAAAAGTGAACAGAAATTTCGAATGACTGATTTGCTCAACTTACTTAAGTTAACAGGTTTAGAAGCAAGATTTCCACATCAGTTGTCCGGTGGACAACAACAAAGAGTTGCTATTGCTAGAGCATTAGCACCTCAGCCTACCTTATTATTACTTGATGAGCCTTTTTCAAATATTGATGCACGTTTACGCAATGAATTAATGTTAGAAATGCGCCAAATTCTAAAGCAGTTAAAAATGAGTGCTATATTTGTGACTCATAACAAAGACGAAGTCTTTACTTTTGCAGATAAAATTGCAGTAATGCATCAGGGAAGTATCCTTCAAATAGGTAGACCTGCCGATGTTTGTCACTCACCAAACAGCTGGCAAGTTGCTGATTTTTTGCAATTAGGTAGCTGGATACCTGTAAAGGCGATCAATGGCCAATTTCAATCAGCTGTTGGAGAATTACCATCAACTGAAGATCTTTTTTTAAAGGAAAATATGATTACCTACAAAGGGGGTCCTCAAAAACTACAATTGTTATTGAAGTCACAAGCTATTGTGTATTGTGAAGACGGGTTTGAGAAAAATAATGTCAAAATTGATAATATCTCTATCACTGAACATGGATTTCACTATTTACTGAGTAGTATTGATAAAGACCTATCTTTATCATTTGAACAGTTGAGCTTTTATAGCAATTGTTTATTCGCGTTGGGCCAAAAAATAGCGATAAAAATCAAGAGCCACAACTATCAAGTTTTTAATAGTTATGATGATATTTTAGGATCACCATAAACGGGGCTCCTATCAAAATAACGTTTATCTTAAAGTTATTCTGCAACCATGAAGTGTAAAAATTCTTTCAACTCGCACTTAAGTTGCTTATATTATGATTAAAAGAATATAAAATAATTGGAATTAAAGCTGCTAAAATAATCAACCAGCCACGTCTTAAATTCCAGGCACTATACTTTCCTTTCACCATAAAAATTGCTGATAATGCCAAAAAAGTCAGTAAACCTTCATAAATATCAGAAAATGTAATCCAACGTTTTGAGGCTATATTTAAATGTAGCATATAAAATGATTTAAAAACGACACACTGCTGAACATGCTAATGAAAGGCAATTTTTTAGTAAAATTGACTGTTATTGCCCTTCCATCTTTGAAAAATGGTTATCGGGCTATTGATCCCCAATAAGTTAATTTTATCAGGGCACTATCAGGAAAAATGATAATAATTTGGTATTCAATTGTTTATCTGGTTAGTCACTATTGCCAAAAAATTCTTTCTCAGTACGCACAACGATATAATTAGATTTCTAATCGTTAAAATCGTTCAAAGCATTTCATCTGCAATTTTTCTGCACTCGAACCATAACTCGCATGGAGAGCTGATTTTGTAAGACCACACATTCGAACATCACATATTTTATTGTGTTGGATTGTAAGTACTATTTTTGAAGAGGAGACAGTATCATTATTCCTAGCATTATCTTCATAGAGATTAATGATAGCGTATTCAACTCTCACAGATATAGAAAGAATAATAATGATACTGAATTAATTCCAGTATCACTTTGCAGAATATTATTTTAGTTTTGTCAGTAGATTTTGTAACGAATGTTCTAAGGGTGCTTCTATTTTAATGCGTTCATCCGTACTTGGATGCGTGAATTCAATGCTCGCTGCATGTAAAAACAATCGTTTAAGGCCTAGATTTTTCATGTCTTCATCAAAATTTTCATAGCCATATTTTGAATCACATGCGATGGGGTGACCTTTAATTTGACAATGAACTCGAATTTGGTGAGTACGACCTGTAACAGGAAAAGCACGCACTAATGTTGCATTTTCAAAGTTTTTGAGCACTTTGAAACGCGTTTCTGATTCTTTACCATTAACGTTGTCAACAACGACAACACGTTCACCTGATTTTAAATCGTTCTTTTTTAGGCCTTCAGTTACACGGGTTAATTTAGTCGACCATTGCCCTTTGACCAAGGCATGATAAAATTTCTGGACTGTTTTATTACGTAGCTGTTCATGCAAGTGACGTAAAGCTGAACGTTTTTTAGCAATTACCAAACAACCTGAAGTATCTCTATCGAGTCTGTGCACGAGTTCAAGCATTCTAGCGTCAGGGCGTAAAGCTCGCATTGCTTCAATTAAACCAAAACTTAAGCCGCTACCACCATGTACTGCCATGCCAGAAGGTTTGTTAATAACAATTAAACGATCGTCTTCAAATAAAATTTGTTTTTCTAAATTAGCAACGATGTTTAATTTTGTTGAAACTTCATTGGTATTTTCAGAAATACGAATGGGTGCTACACGAATAAGATCCTCATCTTGAATTTTGTATTCTGGTTTAGTCCGTTTTTTATTAGCCCTAATTTCGCCTTTTCTTAACAGGCGATAAATCATGCTTTTAGGCACACCTTTTAAGGTTTTTAATAAAAAGTTATCTATTCTTTGACCAGCGTCTTCGCTATCGATTGTATAAAATCGAACTTGGGGTTTTGTATTTTCATTCATAAAAGCGAGTTTAACATATTTATTTTGATATTAGAGTAATTAACTCGACGATTTAATTGCCTTTTACATCATTTAAGTGGGATAATCTCACTGTTATTGTTTATTTAAGACAATAAGGTAAAAAATAGAAGCTTTTAGCGAAACGTAAGAGGCAAAAATGCGGCCACATTAATGTGCGTTATCACGATAAATAATTATCGCCGACACATTAACAGAATGGCCTTTTGCAAGAATTGACCTGAATAACAAGTCAAAAAACAGCATAAACATTTAGTCCCGCGCAACGAAAGCTATTTTGTAATGATATAAACCAAATTAGATAAATTTCCATCGAGCAACAACCAGAATAGTAAGCCAAATCGCCGAACTTCAAACTGCTCAACAAATATCAATTTGATAATATCGAGCACAGCACAATTTGCTGCGCGCATGAAGAAACAATTTTTCTTAGGTGAATATCACCTGAGAGTACAATCAGATTAAATAACAGCTTACAGCGCAATATGGCACTGTAATTTGACACCCGAGAGGCTGACATATTGCTGTTACCATAGCGATAAATTGCTTTGTGTTCGAAGCTTGTAGTGTTGTGACTAAAATGAGTCACTAAAACTATGAAACGTATGTTAATTAACGCTACACAATCAGAAGAATTACGTGTAGCACTTGTCGATGGTCAACAACTTTATGATTTAGATATCGAAAGTCCTGGTCACGAACAGAAAAAATCAAATATCTATAAAGCAAAAATTACGCGTATAGAGCCGTCTCTAGAAGCTGCTTTTGTTGACTATGGCGCAGAACGTCATGGTTTCCTCCCTATGAAAGAAATCGCTCGCGAGTACTTTCCTAAAGGTTACACCTTTCAAGGCCGTCCAAGCATTAAAGAAGTCTTGAGAGAAGGCCAAGAAGTTATCGTTCAAATTGATAAAGAAGAACGTGGCCAAAAAGGCGCAGCGTTGACAACCTTTATCAGTTTAGCCGGTAGTTATTTAGTTTTAATGCCTAATAATCCTCGTGCTGGTGGTATTTCTCGCCGCATTGAAGGTGATGAACGTACCGATTTAAAAACGTCTTTAAACAAATTAGAATTACCTAAAGGCATGGGCTTAATTGTTCGTACCGCGGGTGTAGGTAAAGACTACGAAGAACTAAACTGGGATTTGAATGTTCTATTGCACCACTGGAAAGCTATTTCAGAAGCAGCAGAAACTAAACCGGCTCCGTTTTTAATTCACCAAGAAACTAATGTTATTTTACGTGCTATTCGTGATTATTTACGTCGTGATATTGGTGAAGTATTAATTGATCGCCCGAAAACATTCGAAAGCGTTAAAAAACATATTGAAGTAGTTCGCCCAGACTTTTTAAATAAAATAAAACTTTATACTAATGACGTACCTTTGTTTACGCATTACCAAATTGAAACACAAATAGAATCAGCGTTTCAACGTGAAGTTAGACTTCCTTCTGGTGGTTCAATTGTTATTGACCCTACTGAAGCAATGACCTCTATTGATGTTAACTCTGCCCGCGCAACAAAAGGCAGTGACATAGAAGAGACTGCCTTTAATACTAATTTAGAGGCTGCTGAAGAAGTTGCTCGCCAATTACGTTTACGTGATTTGGGCGGATTAGTGGTTATCGATTTTATTGATATGACACCAGTGCGTCATCAACGTGAAGTTGAAAATCGCATGCGTGATGCAGTAAAACAAGACAGAGCGCGTATACAATTAGGACGTATTTCACGTTTTGGTTTATTAGAAATGTCGCGTCAACGTTTACGCCCTTCTATTGGGGAAACTAGCCAAGGTGTATGTCCGCGTTGTAACGGTACTGGACATGTACGTAGTGTTGAATCATTAGCTTTATCAATTTTACGTTTAATGGAAGAAGAAGCCATTAAAGAAAATACTCAACATGTACAAGCTCAAGTGCCTGTACCTGTAGCGACCTACCTCTTAAATGAGAAGCGTCGTTCAGTATTCCATATTGAAAAACACCATAACGTAAACATTCTTATTATTCCTAATCCTCATATGGATACACCACAATATGAAGTGCTTAGAGTAAGAACAGACGAAAGTGTTGAAGAAGCGAGCTACGAAAAAACAATTACAGAAGCTGCCGTTGAAGAAGCGGTAATGCCAAAGTACGACAAACAAGCTTCTAAACGTGATGAACCTGCGTTACAAGGTATGTCTTCTCCAACACAAGCGGCTCCTACGCCAGTTAATAAACCCGTAACTCCAGTAGTTATTGAAAAAGAATCTGTAGGATTATTCGATGGTTTAATTAAATGGGCTAAAACACTATTCGCTGCTGAAGAAGTGCCGCCTAAAGTTGTTGAACCCGTTAAAAAACCTGAAAATAACAGTGGTGATCGTCGTCCACAACGTGGTCGTCAAGGACAGCGCCGTAATAATCGTAACGATAACAGAAACACAAATCGTAACGACAAGCGTAATGAACCTAGAAATGAAGAGCAAACTGAAGTTAAGACTAACATTAATGAGAAGAACGAAACAATTAATGTTAATCAAGACAACAAGCAAAACAGGCCGCCTCGTAAACCTCAAGTAGAGCGTAATACAAAGCCTAAAGAAGATAAAGTTACTGTACGTCGTCAGCGTCGTAACAATCGTAATAAAGTACGTATTACCGATGAAAACGCACCCGTTGTAAATAATGCTACGTTAAGCCATGCATCGACTCCAGAAAAAGTTCAAGTGGCTGATGTTGCCATTGATGAAGCATCTACTGTAGATACAGAAAACACTCAAATTGATGTAACACAATCAGAACAAAGTGATAATAAAACTAATGAAGAACAACGTCCAAGAAACCGTCGTTCACCAAGACATCTTCGTTCTAACGGTCAACGTCGTCGTCCAGCTTCAGATAGCACAGCAACTGACATCCCAGCAGTTGCATCAAGTACTGAAGTAAGCGAAGACCCAGTAGCGTCAAGATATCCTGAAACACCTGTTGTTGAAGCACCTGTTGTTGAAGCACCTGTTGTTGAAACACCTGTTGTTGAAGCACCTGTTGTTGAAACACCTGTTGTTGAAACACCTGTTGT
>JASDWX010000083.1:0-15359 GCA_041890515.1 Alteromonadaceae bacterium | reverse complement strand
CAACCAAATTGGCCACCACGACGTGTTCACCGCCCAACTTGTTAACTAAATCTTCTAAAATGGAAAAGCTAGTAACGACGCGAATACTTGATTCGTTGGCGCTGATTGTATTCATTAAAAGCACCAGAGTAAGAAATGCTGAGCAAATAAACCTTAACTTAGAATAAATAGGTGTAGAAAAAGTGATTGTTCTGTTCATCGTTTTTTTAGCCTGTGAGATGACGGTTGGAGTGGTATTTTTCAAGTAATCCGCCGTTAAGACCTACCAATAGCGAGGTTATATAGACGATGCCTAATGACAACACTATGGCTGGTCCTGCGGGTAAATCGAAATAGAAAGAGAGTAATAGTCCAGCGTAACAACCAGCAAAGCTCATCACTATGGCGATAAGCAAAATACCGTCTAGGGTTTTTGCCCAAAAGCGAGCCGCCGCTGCTGGCAATATCATTGTGCCAATCGCCATCAACGTGCCTAAGGCGTGGAACCCAGCGACTAGGTTAATCACCATTAAAAATAAAAAGCCATAATGGGCGATTGAGCTTGCGTAGCCGGAACCGCGTAAAAACGAGGGGTCGACACACTCGATCACCAATGGCCTATATAAAAAAGCCAAGAGCAGTAAACTGATACTGCTGATGCTGGCTAGTAGCCAAAGTGCGGGATCATCGAGTGCTAAAATATTGCCAAAAAGTACATGGAATAAGTCTACGTTGCTGTGCTTAAGTGAAATAATTAATACGCCTAGTGCGAGAGAAATTAAGTAAAAAGCGGCCAAACTGGTGTCTTCCTTAAGATGCGTATTACGCGCTACCCAACCCGCGAGCACAGCAACCACAAGACCCGCTACTAACCCACCCAAGGTGAGCGCCAGTAATGATAAACCTGATAACAAATAAGCAATGGCAGCGCCTGGAAGTATCGCATGTGCCATAGCATCCCCGGTCAGGCTCATGCGCTTTAGTGTCATGAATATTCCAACAGGCACAGCGCCCAAACATACGCTAAGGCAACCTATGAGTGCACGCTGCATAAAAACATAGTCGTTGAAAGGACCTAATAATAGCTCCCCCATATTAGGCTGCACCTTGCATACACAAGTGAGCACGTTCATCAAATGCTTCAGAAAGCTGTCGTGCTTTTTTTAAATTTCCTGAAGTAAGTATATCCTTGGTGGTGCCATGTCCAATGCACTCTCGCGATAATAGTAATGTTTGTGGGCAATGTTGTTGAACATAATCAAGGTCATGGGTCACCATGATTACGGTGCGATTATTTTGGTGCCATTGCTTTATCACTTGAGTGAGATCAGTCAAGGTTTTCAAATCAATCGCATTAAAGGGCTCATCCAAAAGGATCACGGGTTGATCTTGCAGCAATACTCGTGCAAACAAGCAGCGTTGCAGTTGCCCACCGGACAGCGTATTAATCATCCGGTGCTCAAAACCCTGTAAACCGACCACTGCGATAGCATCTACGCATTGCTTATGTTGCAACCCGCTCAGCGATTTAG
Source organism: Alteromonadaceae bacterium (assembly GCA_041890515.1). Lineage (GTDB taxonomy): Bacteria > Pseudomonadota > Gammaproteobacteria > Enterobacterales > Alteromonadaceae > Colwellia_A. The sequence continues at coordinate 13,848 of JASDWX010000083.1, read as the reverse complement.
AAAAGCCAAGTTTGGCCCATAAGCCCATGACGACTAGTTCAAATACAGTAAGAGGGAAACTGTTATCTAACTGAGCTTGCTGCGGCAGATAAGCTACTGTATTTGGGCATAGGCCTTCAATACTGCCTTCATTTATGGCTGTTAGCCCAGCCATGGCATTCAACAAAGTCGATTTACCTGCGCCGTTTGGGCCTACTATGGCCAGCCAGTCACCTTGAGCGATCGTGGCGGTTAGATGGTGCACCGCAGGATGTCGTTCGTAGGCAAGCGTGAGATTGTTAAGTCAAGTACTCATGATGAATAGGTCATTCCTACTACTAGTGCCCACATGATCATGCTCAAGCCGATTGCCAAACCTATGCGACTGAAGACACTCCAATACAGCAGAGGGTTTGGCAGCATGACCTTGAGCTTCTTCACGCTTGTTCACCTGGAGAGGTGGACTCAAGCAATCGATGTAGATTATTCCGCATGACTAAGCCGTACTCGCCGAACAATTATTGCATAAGCATTGCAGCTCCAACTGTGAATTCGTAAGCCTGTAACCTACTTTATCCACGAGTTTACCCAATTCATCAATGATGCCTTTTGAGACTGCGATTTCCTTTGTGCTTTGACATTTACCACAGATTAAAAACTGAGTTATCTCTTGTGAGCAACCCCCTAATATATGCGAACACGCAACGTATTTGTTGGCTGAGCTCAGCTTATGCACTAAACTTTCTGCTTCGAGAAATTCTAAAATACGATACACAGACATTGTTGGCATGGATTTTTCAGATACCTTGTTGTAAGCATCGGTAATCTCGTAGGCAGATAACGGCGTGTTAGATTCCAGCAAGCGCTCTAAAACGTGTTTGCGTTTTTCAGTCAAACGCCCACCAGAACGAATACAAATATCCTTTGCTTTACTAATAATATGACTTAATTTCTGCGTATTCATATGGACTCGCCTTTTTTGATACATGTTAGTCGTGAGTTGTTTATCTCCACGATATCATTGAGTATGATTAAGAGCTCAATATTACCTGGATTTTGAGTACATTATTTTAATCATAAACATGCCAGACCATCCAAACTTTTAGCCGGTGTATAAAATTTAGAAGTTTTACTAGCCGAATTAACCGAGTGACCTTCGTGGAGGATCGACTGATAGTCACTTATATTGGCGGCTATATCGAATGGTGGTACACGCCCTAATATGCTTCCCCGTAAGGTCTTTGGTCGTGTTTTCCTTGGCATGATTCCTTCTGGGGTATCGAGATATAGTGCGATACACTCAACGATGTCACTAGCACTTTTTTCGGGATGTTGATCACCGAAGAGATAGCTCCACGCGCCGGCCGACGAAAAGGCGATTGCACAGGGACGTGGGCATAAGCTAAGACATTCAGTGGGTTTGACCTCTACTTGATGACTCAACTTGCTTTCATTGAACATAGTGCGAAGCGCCTGGTAGAGTTTAAAACCAGCTCGTTTTTCAATTGGTTCACGTACAGAACCCAGCGCCCTGCATGAAGTACATACATGAAGCACGCTTGTGCGTGCGTTATCAGTCGATGTTTGCGACTCTTTCTTAGGCTCAGGTGAAGCAGTTTCGATCATGTTAAGTCCTCTGTTGAGTATCGCGTAGACTCTTTATTATTTGTTTATGCATTAGATTTCATCCGGGTTTAATACCTACCAACTAATGATATGTTATATCATATCATTTATATTTAAGTAAATAAACGTTAAAAGTACAGTTTAAACATTAAACCTGAAATGTGATGACTCTTCCGTCGTTATTAAAAATACACTGATTCGCAAATTAACAAGGCGAGTAAATTTACGATCACAGTGTAATAGGTATATTTGAACAAACTTCTCTTTTAGTGGATAGCGAGTTAGCGAGTAATAATATCAATATCGACCCATAGATTATTTCTTTTAGCGGAAAAATATTTATTCAAAATAATTTTAACAACAATTGAATCTTGGTGAAGCTATCAGGCAAAGGTCAATGCATAGACGCAGCATTATTAATACGAATTCAAAACCTCGATTTTGTTATAAAAAAGTAACATTTATGATAATGCTAAAAGCTTTCACTAGATAAGCATATTGCTTTCACTAAGGTAAAAGTATCAAATTAGTAAAAGTGGTATTGCCCGTTTTCTTCATCAGCGTATGGATCTATCTAAAAATTTCTAATCGAATTTAGGTGAAATTATAATCACACCAAAAGTTTTTCAACACATAAGAAACATGTTTTTATTCAAATTAAAAGGGTTAACTTAAGCACTTAATAGTTAGAGGGATAAAGTGGGGTTTCTAACTCGCTTCAAGCCCTGAGCCTTAAGGGGTGATTGCGAGTTGGATTTAATAATCTAAATTTTTTTGAAACTTAAATAATTCTAATGTCCGCTTCGGAGATGTGAGGCCTAACTCCATACAAAAAATGTTAGGTAAAAATTCAGTTGTAAATGTGTGTGATTTTTTAATTGAAAAATTGCAGTTTTGGCTCAAAGTTAACATCATCAAGTGATGAAAGTTAAACGGCATTAATGAGCTTAAACCCGTCCCACAAGTGAGCAGCTAATATTGGCTAATACTGTCCTAAATATTGCTCCTGAATTTGCAAAAGCTTAATGTCAGCAATTGGCTAACACTTGACCTAAAGAATAAACAATAGATAGCGTCACCTAAACTAATTTGAAGTAATAACTATTCAACTGTCGGTTTTGGTGGCTGAGTTGACGTTTATCTAAAACATTGTCTTACGACAGTTAATGACTCAACAGTTCTCATAATTGAAAAAAGTTATTTATAATAAATAGGCCGTTATTTACATCATGAAATGTGATGTTGTGGTTAATATTATTTCCGCTTAAGCTATTAATTTTTTACTTCTACGTTTTTTAGTGAATTTTTTAGGCGCATTTGACAGCGGTAAACCCGTAAAGCTAATATCTTTAACCTCAGTAATCAGCTGTTGTAAGTTCTGTTCAACACCCCCAATAAAAGTTTGATAATTTAGTGTTTGCGTACTAATAGATTCGAGTTGAGACTCCCACAACGCAGTCATATCAGGTTGGGAAATTTGCGCAGGTAAAGAGGTGATTAGTTTTTTCCCAATCTCAGTTGATCTTATATCTTTTCCTTTTCTCACTAAAAATTGACGCTTAAATAGTAGCTCTATAATACCAGCGCGTGTTGCCTCTGTACCTAATCCATCAGTATCTCTTAGTAACTTTTTTATTTCGACATTCGTCACATAACGAGCTATGCCAGTAAGCGCGCCTAATATAGTTGCATCCGTAAAGTATTTTGGTGGGCTAGTGTTTTTGTCTACTAACTCGCCGCGTACACAATACACTGAATCACCAGCTATAACATTGGGTAATTTTATAGCTGAAAATTCTGAATTTTCTTTGCTCTTATTGGAAGCCGGGAATAAGTCTTTCCAGCCATTTTTAATGATATCTTTTTGCTTACTGATAAATAAACCGCCATCAATAATCGTGTCTATTTGTTTGTCCATATATTCAAAGTTTGGATAAAATTGTGCAATATATTGGCGAGAAACTATTTCATAAATTTTAGTTTCATCATTTGATAGCATGCCCGTTGGGCTATTTTTAGCAGTAGGTATAATGGCATGATGCGCACTGACTTTTTTATCGTTCCACGCTCTACTTTTTTTCTTTAAATCTGCATTTTTTAACATACTTGCTAATTTTTCAGATATGTTACTCATAGCGTTGGTTACAGCAGGTACATCATTGAGGTGTTCCGTCGGTAAGTATTGGCAATCAGATCTAGGGTAAGTTATTAATTTGTGCTTTTCATAAAGTTGCTGACAGATATCTAATACTTGCTTTGCACTCATAGCAAAAGCTTTAGCGGCTGCTATTTGTAAGCCAGATAAACTGAAAGGTAATGGTGCTACTTGCTGTTTTTTATCCTGTGTAACCTTTTCAATTTTTGCCGGTTTGTCGTTAATGCGATTGACTACGTTTTCAGCTAGCTTCTTTGATAGTATGCGTTTTTCTTCATCCATGTAAGGTTCACAAGCCTTACTTGGCTTCCACTTACCCTGATACTTTTCACCGTTTGTTGTCGTGATATGGGCAAGTACTTCATAAAAGGGCTTTGATATAAAATTTTCTATTTCAATATCACGATTTACTACTAAGCCTAATATAGGCGTTTGTACTCGACCAATCGATAATACGCCTTGATAGCCTGATTTCTGCCCTTGTAAAGTACAAAGACGGGTCATATTTAAACCATAAAGCCAATCGGCTCTCGCTCTTGATAATGCTGAAACAGCGAGGGGGATATAATTTTTATTAGGTTGTAAGTTATTTACTGCTTTTTTAACTGCAGTAAAATTCATGTCGGTTATTAGACACCTTAAGGCGTTATCTCTTTTGGATTTAGATGCACCACTAAAACTAATCGCTTCATCAACTAATATTTGACCTTCACGATCAACATCGCCAGAATTTACGATGGTGTCAGCTTGTTTAATTAGCTTCTTTATAACCGTTAATTGTTTTCGGGTTTTTGGTTTAGGTTTTAATTTCCATTGTTCAGGAATTATGGGTAAATGTTCAACTATCCATTTTTTATATTTAATATCGTAATCTTCAGGTGGAGCTTGTTCTAGTAAATGTCCTATGCACCAAGTAACTACATCGCCATTACCGGCTTCTATATAACCATCATTTTTTTTATGCGGTTTAGGTAGTACGTCTACAATTGCTCTTGCTAAGCTAGGCTTTTCTGCAATAAATAATTTCATCAATATTAAGCCTGCTTGAACAGAAGGTAGTGATTGTCAAACATAGTCAAGAATGAGCTCTTTTTTTGCATGTATTTGTCAATAATTGAGGTGCTTTTTGTCAAGGTATTTAGCTTGGTACCTGTGTCAAGCTTATGTAGTGATAATATAATCTTATATATTGAATTATATAATAAAAATATAGTGTCAAACTTATGATGATTGATTGTTACGCGATCAGGATCTCCGGCATGAATAATTTCGGTAGCATTTTTTACCAGTTTTCTTAATACCGTAAGTTGTGCACGTGTTTGTGCTTTTGGTGTTAACTGCCATTGCTGTGGAATAATGGGCAGGTGATCCATTCGCCATTTTTTAAAGTCAATGTTATACACTTCTGGGTCTGCTTGCTCAAGAATATGACCAATACACCAGCTCACCACATCACCATTGCCTAGCTCAATATAACCACTTTGATTTTTATGAGGTTTGGGTAAGGCCGCTGCAATGGCACGACCTAAACTTGGTTTTTCGGCAATATATAATTTCAATAGCATTTCCAAGGTGTTCTATAACATCTATTAGAATGAGCTTAGCACAGTAACTGATGTTATATACAGTATTTATTGTTGTTCATTGCCTTTGTTGGGCAAGTAGCAGCAAGTAACGTTATGTCTTGTTAAAGGGAATAGGAATATAGAAAAAGTAAAGATTGAACGAGAAAATAAACCTGATTTACTTACCGGATATTCAATTTCATGGGCAGGCTAATACGAATATATGGAACGGGCTAAAGCTAAACTTATTTTTGTATTGCGATTAACGTTGGCGATTATTATTATTTTGCTTTCTTTAAACTTTAGAAATATTGTCGAAGTTCTTATCACCATGGGGAAATTACCTTTAACAATGATTGGCGGTATTTGGTTGTTGTATGTAGAAGGCGTTAATTTTTCTGTAGACGTTGGCGTTGGCTTTAGAGTATTTGCGGGTGTCGTTGTTGAAATAGGCGTTATCATGCAGGTCTATTTGAACCAAGCATATAATGAAACACGAGAGTGATATCAGGTATATAAAAAATTTACTGCTGATTCATTTACGGATAAAAATGGTTATCACACACTATTGCTCAATCTAGCTGACGGTTCGTCGTTTAAATTGAGCAATTTTCCAAGAGTGAAATTGTATTACTTGTTTTTAGGTAAATACTTATAGCCATGAATCATTGATGAAACGATAGAGTGTTTTTCTCGTCGTTCAGCAAAGAAAACGGCTAAAATATGTAATGGGATCAATAGCAACAGAAAGTAAAAACTATAAACGTGTGCGGTTATAAAGGGTTTTCTAAAACTACGCACTTCTTTATAAGCTTCCGCATCAACATTTTTTTTGCTATAAGGTTTGATGTGTTCTACTTGGTTTTTATCCTGAGCGATGTGACTAGCAAAATACTGTCCAAAGGGTGGGTAATAAATATCTGTACCCGCAATGACTAACCCTGAAACCATTTGCACAGAAAGACTTAGCATAAAAGCACCGACCATCAGTTTTCCTAATGGGCTATGGCCTTTAAATGCTTTATTTTTATCTTTTTTGAAATCGACTAATTCTTGATTAAATGCTTTACTGAAGGGGAGTGTTTGTTCCCAACGTTCATACCCTTTACCGATAAAACCTAACATGATTCTAAAAATTAAATTTGCAGCAAAAATATAACCAACGCATACATGAATTGTTTTCAGCAATATTTTTCCATCTGTTGAAATACCTATGTCCTTTGCAAAATAAATAATAGTGCCAATGATAATAAGCAACAGTACTGACAAGACATTTAACCAATGAAATAAGCGAATTTTTCTGCTCCACACAAAGGTTCTTACTAAAGGTGAGGTGGTTTCTCCTTGGTTGTTATACATATTTTCACTCCTTTTATTTGTTTACCTTAGGTATAAGGTTTTATTATAACCGATAGATGGATGATTAAACTTGATCTGAAGTCGATATAATTGCTTCATGTCATTTTAGCTATTTTACTATTACCGTTCGAATAATTAAACTCAATTTACGTAGGATGAAAGCGTTTTTTAAGGTAAGTTCCTGTAAACTAGCCGTTATCATTATAAATGATAACGTTCAAGTAATGAGCGAACGGATATGTCGACTTCACAAAGTGCATCGTTCATTTTGCACCTGAACTAATATTAAAAAGGAAGGGTAGCGTGAAAAAAATTGTTTTATACAGCATGAGTGATTGTCCTCATTGTGACACTGTAAAAGCGTACTTTGAAAAACACCATATTACTTACCGTTTGTGTAATGTAAAAAATCCAGCGGGGCAAAAAGAATTTCGCCGAGCAAATTTTAGATCGGTACCGGTAATAAAAATTGGAAACGAATATCTTCAAGGTTTTAAGGTGGCTGCTTTTACCAAACTATATAATGAGTAAAATGGCGGAACATTAACTATTATCCGGGTGAAATTATAATTTTATTGCTTTCACTCGTTTTATAAAAATGCCTATGTTAAAGTGAAATGGTTGAACAAATTAATAGAGTCATTGGTCACGGATGTGTAATGAATTTTGATTTTTGTAGATTTTCACTTGTTTTTATATTATGTGTTGTTGTCTGTACCCAATCACAGGCAAAAAATAGTGTGCAATCAGAAATAGGCCAGGTCGAATTGTCAATGAGACTATTGGACATGGATGACGAAATACATCAACAACCTTTACGCTCCTACCAAAAAATATTAACGTTAGAAAGTACTTTTTCCCACATGACAAAATTACAACAACTTTGGTGGTTGTTGCGTAAAGCCCAAGCGGAAAATTTACTTTATTGTTATACTGATTTTAATCAAACAGTTGCCCAAGCAATAGCACTTATAGATGCCGACACACCGTTAACAATTCAAAGTAATTTCTATATATTTCAAGGCATGAGCTTTCGTCGTAATGCGCAATATATTGATTCTAAACGCATTCTCCGCAAGGCTATGTCTCTAGCAAAGAAAGAAAACTTAACTTACCTCTTTATTATTGCTAAACAAGAACTTGCTTATACAAAAAGTTTAACGGAATTGTTTGAGCTATCATTGAATGAAATGCAGGAAGCTTATTTGGAGGCTTATGCCTTAAAAGAACACTTTCTTATTGCCGTAATAAATGAAACATATGGTGCCATTTATGGCTATGTGAAGGATTATGAAAAGTCGATAGAATATTATCAGAAAGCTTTAGACACTTACGAGCGTTTAAATTATCCAGCTCATATTTCAGAAGCTATTTATGGTATTGCCGTAACCTATCGTTATTGGCAAAAGTATGAATTATCGATTCACTATTTTGAGCTTTATCAAGAAAAATTGACTTACACCCCTAACACTGACATTTATTTTTTTTCAGCTTATGGTTTAGGTATGACACTCGCTGAAAAAGGGGATTGTTTACAGGCGATTGATGTTATTAATCACGCCTTAACGTTAAATGGGTTGATTGATTATAACGCTGAGCTATACAAGCAACAGGTTCACTGTTTTATTATCTTGGGAGAATTGGAGCAAGCCCAAGCATCGTTAACCAAAGCTGAAAATATATTTATGTCCCTACCTGAATTAGTAGGAACGGAATGGCAATTAGAGGTAATAAAGCTCGCTGCTGAGCTGGCGTATGCAAAAAATAATGACCGACAGGCTTTTCAATTATCTCGACAATATTATGAACAACATAACAAGCTACAAGTGAAGAACGCTAGTACACGTTTAACAAGCGCGCGTGCAGCAATGGAAACTGAGCGAAAACATATTGAACAAGCGCTAACTCAACAACGAAAAAAAGTGATTGTGTTAGAGAGCGAGTCAATGGAACAACAAGAATTACAAAATTTATATTTATTGATCTTTATTCTCTGTGGAGGCGTAATTGTTATAACAGTTTTTACGATACACTATAAAAACAAGAAGAAGATTTACGCCTTATCCATTAAAGACTCGTTATCAGGTTTATATAACCGGCGATATATTTTTGAATATCTATCCTGTTATCTCGAAAATACAGTCGAAGAGAACACCCAAATGTCGATTATTTTATTCGACGTTGATGACTTTAAATCGATAAATGATCAATTTGGCCATCCTTTTGGCGATGGGGTTATTAAAAAGTTAGCAGACATCTGTCTTGGCGTATTTCGTAATGAAGATATTATTGGTCGTATTGGGGGGGAAGAATTCTTATGTATTTTACCGCGTACTGACGAGAAGCAAGTTAAGATAATTGCCGCTCGACTTTTGAAAAGCATTAGCCGAGAGACTTATCTAAATAAACCAGAGCTACAAATTACGGTGAGCATAGGTATAGCAACCTTGTCTGAAATTAGCCCTACGAGTGAAGCATTGTATCTACATGCTGAGGAAGCCCTTTATCAGGCAAAGCATAAAGGTAAAAACAATGTGGTTATTTATTAATAGAAAATATATTACCTTATATGAAACATACAACACCCTTAACTGTTCAAGCCATTATCTTATTGCAAAATCATATAAAAAATCTTGGTTTTATACCTGTGATTCATTTCGAATTAGAAGGTTGTTATCAACTTGATGTAAACATAAAAAAATTCTCATTGAATTACCAACGCATTAATCATCAACTGGCAAGTGCAGGTATTGACGGAGAACTCGTTCCTGAGTATTGGAGTAATCAGTGGGAGTATGTTTCCTTATTCAATGGTCAGTCACCTTTAAAAGAGGCTGAAAATTTAAGCCAGGCGCTAAATGTTTTACCCCGTTTATTTGCTGAACAAGGTATTAGTAAAACGTTAATTAAACCTGTTGTGTGGGCGGGCGATAAAGGTAAGTTAGCTAATGGTAGTGGTGATATATTCACCACAGAAACTCGTGCTGTTCATATTCCTAATGCGGTGCAAATGAATATTAGTGCCATTGATAGCAAAGGTAATAACATTATTATCGAACAAGGTTTTGGTGAGTATTTACAACAATGCTTTCTTGATACGAGTTTGAAGTGTTGCTTGATTTACTTACCAGAAGAAGAAGCTTTTGAGCGTTTAGCCTTAAAATCTAAATATGGATTAGCGGCTGAATTATGTTCACCTATCGACATTTCAGGTGGTCATCAAGGCAGTATTGCGTTATATAAAGAAGTGGGGAAACATAACCAAGCTATGGGCGAAGAGCCATTACTTTACGATCATAATAATGAAGTGTTGGTGAGTCAGCAAAACTGGCAGAAAACTGCGCGTATAGAACATAGAATTGGGGCATCAAGCAGGCAATATAATGCTTATTTTAATATTATTTATGCATTATTGAACTTAATTGACGCACTTGAAGTATATAAAGTAGATAGGTGTCGCCAATTGCTACGTCAAGGGCCTCATCAGCAAGATTTACCTTTTTCATTATATGATAATAATTTGACAACTGGCGTAGGTGCAATATCATTATTTGAAGGGGACAACTGGTTTAGCGAACGTTTAAATCAGCTATCCAGTCAACCTTCTAGCGGTGAGAAAATTATAGGGCAGTCACATTTAGGTGATAAAATAAAGCAAATGATTTTAGCGCCATACCAACAAAAAATTATTCTCAATCATTCATTATCATTAACAAACAAATAAAATATGAATTTTATCAATAATCAAAATATTACCCCACAGCTTAACGGTTTATCTGTTGATGATAAACGCGCAGAACTGAAAAGTTATTTTCATAATACCTGGACAACCTATGAATCGTTATTTGCTTTAATCAATAACGACGAAGCTTATTATTTGCGACCAGAGTCTTTACGTCATCCACTGATCTTTTATTTTGGCCATACGGCTACATTTTTCATTAATAAACTGCTTCTTGGTAAATATATTAACAAACGCGTTAATACTAAATTAGAAGCCGTTTGCGCTGTTGGCGTTGATGAAATGAGTTGGGACGATCTCAACAGTGAACATTATGACTGGCCACAGGTTGATGAAGTTAAAGAGTACCGACATCAGGTATTTAGCTTGGTCAGTCAGCTTATCGATACCATGGAATTAACCTTGCCTATTAAGCAAGACTCCTTAGCATGGGTGATATTAATGGGCTGTGAGCATGAGCGTATTCATCTTGAAACGTCATCAGTGATCATGCGTATGTTGCCGTTAGCTCATTTAACGAATCAAACAGAGGAACATGGCCGATGGGAAGAATGTACTCATTTTTCTTCTGCGCCAACGAATGAATTACTTTCAGTTGCAGAGCAGTCAATCGTTTTAGGAAAAAAATCAAGTGATGAAACTTACGGTTGGGATAATGAGTATGGTGAACTACCTGTTGATGTAGCGCCATTTTCAGCTTCCAAGTATTTAGTTTCTAATCAAGAGTTTTTAACTTTCATTCAAGCTGATGGCTATAAAAACCCACATTATTGGACAGAAGAAGGCCAGCAATGGCTTAATTTTACTCAAGCAGAAATGCCACGTTTTTGGCGAAAAAATGTTGATGGATATCTCCAACGTAATTTACTTAACGAAATAGTTTTGCCTTTGAATTGGCCTGTAGAAGTTAATTATTTAGAAGCAAAAGCTTTTTGTCAGTGGAAAAGCGAACAAACAAAAGCAAACATAGCAATGCCAACTGAAGCACAATGGCATTGCTTACGACAATATGTCACTGAAGATAAGCCTGATTACCTGAAAACATCAGCGAATATCAATTTAGCGCATTATGCTTCGTCATGTCCGGTTGACGAGTTTTCAGCGGGGCAGTTTTATGATGTTATTGGTAATGTTTGGCAATGGAACGAATCGGCAATAGATGGTTATGAGGGCTTTAAAGTTCACCCACTTTACGACGATTTTTCTACGCCAACCTTCGACGGTAAGCACAACCTAATTAAAGGAGGCTCTTGGATATCAACTGGTAATGAAACCATTGCTTCGTCTCGTTATGCTTTTCGCCGCCATTTCACTCAGCATGCCGGTTTTCGTTATGTTGAGAATATTGATGGGAACATCCCATTAACACCTGTTAACTGTTATGAAACCGATGTCGAGGTCTGCGAGCAACTGGAAAGTCATTATGGCGATAAACATTTAAATATTGATAATTATTCACAGCAAGTGAGTCGATTACTGCTCAATAAAATAAAAGAGCAGGGTATTAGTACTGATAAGCTATTGAATTTGGGTTGTAGTGTAGGCAGAACGGCTTTTGAATTATCAAAGCACTTTCAGTCTATTGATGCAGTCGATTTTTCTGCACGTTACATACAATACGGGGTTCAACTTCAACAACAAAAAACACTCCGTTATACCTCCGTTATTTCCGGTGATATACAGAGTTTTCACGAAGTATCTCTTAAAGGTTTATCACTGAATGAATCGGTTGATAATATTCTCTTTAGTCAGGGGGATGCGAGTAACTTAAAGGCTATGTTTAATGGGTATGATGCTATTTTAGTCGAACATGCGCTAGAAAAAAGTTACCAGCCGAAGCAATTGTTAGCTACATTATCGCAAAGGCTCAACAAGCAAGGTTTACTCTTTGTATTAACCGACCATCAATATTCAACGCAACATACCGAAAAAGAAAGTTGGTTAGGAGGCCTTAAAGTGAACGGCGAGAATGTCAGTGGTTTCGATGGTTTACATGAAAAATTAGAAAATGACTTTTGCTTTTTAGAGGCGCACCCTTTATCGCGAGTGATTAAGAAAAATCATTGCACTTTCACCGTAACAACAACGCAAATGTCGGTTTGGCAACGGAAAACTTAGCGAGCGATGAAAAATACTTTACCGGCGCATATTGCTTTTGGTCAAAAACTAGCGGCAAATGAAAACGTCGCTATTAAGCATAATTTGAGTAATTCTTGCGGGCAAAGTATGTCAGTTTCACAGTTATGCACTTTAGGAGGCACTAACCTTGAAAACTTTCTCGGTGATCAAGAGTTATCATATGCCTCAATAAGTGGGAGTGATCGATTACGATCACTGATTGCTTCTTTTCATCAGGACTATAATAACCATAAATATAAGTTGTCCGCTGATAATGTTTTAACATTTTGTGGTGCTCAAGAGGCATTGTCAGCTATATATCAAACGATATTTTTTCATGATGAAAATACGGGAATAAATGATAGTGACAAATACGCTGAAATGGAAATTGTTGTTGTCACGCCAAGTTATCCTTCTTTAGTAACAATGGCAAAGCAGCTAGGTATAAAGGTAAGGTGCCTAGAAGTTAACTTTGAACAGCATTGGAAAATAAATGAACTAGCACTTTTAGCATTAGTGAACAAAAATACGCGATTGATAGTGCTTAACTCGCCCCATAACCCAAGTGGTAGTATCATAAATAGTGAGTTGTCTAATCGAATATTAGCGGTAGCGAAAAAATATAATTGTTACCTTTTAGCTGATGATGTTTCTCAGGCAAGCAATTATAATGATGTTGATTTAGCACATGCGTATTTAGATTATGACCGCACTATCGTGGTTTCTGTGTTATCGAAGAGTTTTGGTTTAGCTGGACTGAGAATTGGTTGGGCGGTTACTAAGAATAAGCCGCTTTTGAAAAAATTATTAGCGGTGAAAGCACAAGCATCAATTTGTACTTCTATTGTCGATGAAAAGCTGGCAGAGCTTGCTTTAGAAAACCATGAAAAAATCATTGATAGCAATAACGCAATTATCAAAAATAATATCATGTTATTTCAGCAGTTCATTGAAACAAACTCTCAGCATTTTAGCTGGTATGCTCCGCAAGCAGGTTTACTCACTTTAGTGCAATGTCATACTGAAATGCCAATACTAGAATGGGCTGAAAAATTGGCAGAGCAAACCGGGATATTCGTTTATCCTGCTTGTTTATTTGGTCTTAAAGGTTCATATTTTCGTTTAGGGTTAGGAGGGAAAAACCTTTCTGTGATACTAGAGTCCCTGCAAAATTTTGTTAATGATCACCGATGATTTTGTTTTAAACTAAAAATAAACTTAACGGTAAATACCTGTATTTTAATTAATTATCTTTTTTTGACACAGAGAATTACCTTTTCATCTAAACCTTTTAAGCGTTAACT
>JASDWX010000082.1:0-55196 GCA_041890515.1 Alteromonadaceae bacterium | reverse complement strand
AGAGTTGTTGATAGGTTTTGTGTACTGGCTGATATCTGAAAACCTTAACAAAGCCGTCTAAATTTACGAGTAAAAATCATCCCGCCTAACGATCACTTAAATACGAAAGCTGATCTTAGTAAAAATCCTATTTTAATAGTTAACTTGTTCTTAGTGGGATAAAGAATTAGATGTAACGATGGTCAGTTTCCATCTCTAAGTGTTGTGATCACTCAGAACTATAGAAATGTATATCTATTGAATGACCCAAAATTATAATTTTACTTATCAAACTAAAAAGATGAGCACACATTTCTATATGGCTCATCTTATTTGTCAATTTACAAATTAGTTAGAAAAAATTTTAATTAAAGTCGCAAATTTAAATCAGATACCTTAAATTTTAATTCCTTGTTGTCAACTATCATTTGGGAATTAAGTTTGTGATTGGTGCCATTTTCATATCAATTAGTTAGTCTATTTGGGTAGTTAAATTTGTGACTCATACTCAGCTAAACCAAATATACCAACCAATATAGTAATTAAATTTGTGACTATTTTGTGAGTGAACGTTATTTGTAAAATCAGACATTTAAATGTTTCGTCTTGAGCAATAGTAAGCCAGTCAGAGGTAAAACAGATACCCTAACTGGCATTTACAGCAACCAATAGTAATGTGTTTTGGGCTATATTACTTCAATTAATATTTCGTTGTGGCGAAACCATGGGATAGTGAAAGGACCATTGTAGGCTGCGTTAATAGGCTCGCTAACTGCGGTATAGCCGTTTTTCGCTATCCAGCTATTTAGGATTTGGGTTTGTGTTTCAACATTACTATCACTGAATAGCCCGCTGAACTTTATCACCACGACTTTGTAATCCTTTACTTCTGTTATCCAGACGTCTGGATTGGTTGGCTTAGGGGTACTTTGTATCGTAAAGTGGGCAGGCATTACAAATGACATTACTTGTTGTTCTGATCGCTCTTTCATAAACACCGGAGCGGTCATAGCGATTTTGGTCCCCTTAGATACTGCTTCTGATTCATCCATCAGTACAGGTGCTGTCATGGCTATTTCTGTGGAGCCTTCATTCTCACCAGAAATGTATCTGAACAGATTCCTAAAAGCACTGTTCATTCCGTCGACTGACATGTCGGAGGACACTAGCACTATCGATTCATAGTTACGCACTTCAATTTTCTGTGCCTGATCAGATTTCAATAGTGTATAAGGCGCGTTTTCAACTCCACTTTCTCCAAACACGGAGCAACCGGCCAAAATCAGTGGAACAAGAAGTGCGAAAAGTAATTTCATAGCGTTTCCTTAAGGTCTTATAAAACAGTGTTTCTCACTGTTTGCATTTTTTATTAAGACTAGATACGTAAAACTGGGAAATTAGTTCAATTCAACATTAAATTTTATCTTCAATAAAACCTGCTGGTTGCAGTTGACTAGTGCTGCATTACAAGAAAGCCAATATCGGCTCACTTTTCTAACCCTAATAAATAAAAAGGCGAATCATCTCTGATTCGCCTTTTGCATATATTTTCTACTGCTCAGTCACAAACTTAATTCCCGCCTGACAACTAGTGGTTACTGGTAATAAAGTTTGTGACTAAATTAGGGATAACAACTTCAACTAAAGCCACTTCACAGTCAAAAGAAAAACTTAACTAGTCTTTAGTATTTTCGCAGCTCAGACAACTTAGCCGACGTTAATAAGGTTCAAACGTCTATTTCAGCTGATAACCATTAGTTAGCATTAAGATGTGAAATACCAATTGCAGGAATGAGCTTAAACCAGCCCCACAAACAAGCAGTAAATTTTAGTTAAACTTACTCTGAATATGATCATGGTTTCTCAAAAGCTAATGTTAGCTTATGGCTAGCTGTTGATCTAAAGACCAACCACTAGCTAAGGTCAGCAATGCGTTTAGAGCAGTCATTACGTTTTTGAGAAACCAAGAGTGTGTTTAGGGTGATTTCAACCGAAATACAATGCTTCTTATGGGGCTGGTTTAAGCTCTAATCTGCCAGTAATGTTTCGTTACTGAACGTTAACTTTGCCACTAAATAGCCAGAGATTTATTATTAATAAATCTCTGTAATGACTTTTTGTCTCACTTAAAATTTATACTAATCAATATTATATTGTCAGAATATTTTACACATTACACTTTTTTAAGTGGCTATTTATTTTATCCATCTTTAGGCTATTGATATTCACTCACTATATTATTTCGGTGCAATCTATGCATAGTTCATCTGTTTATTAACTAAAATAATGGGAATAAAATAATGAATAAACAATCAGAAGTGATACAAATGGTATTTATATCAGCTTTATTTTCCCAAATATTCATGCCTCTTACAGTATCCGCTAACCACTCATGGAGCAATTATCACTGGGCTAGAACAGAGAACCCAATGACACTTCAAGTGATCAACAGCGTGACATCAGAGTGGCAGGCCGATTTGGATATTACAATAATGGACTGGAACCAAGCATATGCTCTGTAGATGAGTATTACTTCGTCCAATAACAGTACAAAAATTCGTAAACGCTGCAATGCCTCTTCAGGTAAAATTCGCGTTTGTAATGCTGAATATGGTAATAATGGTTGGTTAGGACTAGCTTCAATCAATGTGGACTCTAGTGGTCATATTACTAAGGGTACAGCTAAGATGAATGACAGTTATGCTTCTTATTGGGAAGATCCAAATGAAAAAGCACATGTCATGTGTCAGGAAGTTGGTCATTTATTTGGTCTAGGTCACACGTCTGAAGATGGTTCAAGTCAGAAGACCTGCATGGATTATTCAAATGAGCCTAACAGTACTAGGCCAAATTACGATCACGATATAATTTTGTTAAATACCATATATGAACATCCAGATAACTATGATAGTTATGCGATAGCAGGTGGCGGAACAACTGAGCCTACTCCTTGTCGAGGAGGACCTAAAAAGTGTGGTTCTGGTTCTGGTTCCACTACCGACAATGGTAACAGTGACTTTGGTCGTGGACATTTAATTCGAAGTAACGAATTTTATGAAGAGTGGGTTGAGTATTACGCTGATGGTAGCAAGACGGTTTACCATGTAACCTTGGCACATTAAAGATCCAGTAATTTTTTCAGTTAAAGGAGTGTTTCATCACTCCTTTATTATGTAAAGCCTGTATAAAAAGTTATATTTCTTCAACGTTTATTTCGTGAACCCTATTAAAATCATAAGCCCTTTTTTGATTTTAATACTTATACTCTGTGAAGTTAGTAGGACATAAATGCAGTGTTCTAAGGTTACCTCATCACAAGTTAACGTTATTAGTTAAATGGCGAACGACCGCAGAGCGGAAATAAGGGCTTAAACAGATAAATCCTGCTATGTCGGTCCAATGCCATTAACTTAAGGTAAAACGAAATATTTACAGTACCTTCGCTAAGAATCAATTATTTAAAGAAATTACTTATGAACTTTTCATTTTTTGATTCAAACAGTACAAAAAAATAACCAGTGAAATTCATTTAACTGCATTTTTACACGCTCATCGAAAAAGCAATATCGATTTCACTCGAAATAGAACCTTAACTTTTCCTCGTTTAGTCTTTTTTATGCTTAATGCTATTAATAGTAATTTCAATGATACTGCGACTTAGGTTTACATAGTTTTGAACATAATGAGAATACACTATTCTTGGGAATTACATTTTTGGCGATTACATAATACATAGTCGCGATATTCAATTAACTTAGTTAAATTGAATATCATTCTTTAGCATTTCTGTTTGTAATAATGAACGGCCATTTGTTTCAATATGATTGAGAAATTTTGTTGCGATTAAGGTTTGTCGTTTTGATTTAGACCAAACAAAAAACCAATGCGCATTAATGGGTAATTCTTTTATCGGTAAACGTACAAGCCCATTTTGTCCACCATACATTAAGGTATGAGCTGATAAAATCGATATACCTAGCTTTGACATCACTAGATGTTTAATAGCCTCATTACTTTCAATGGTCATTTTCACATTCAAAGAAGCCTTATAATGCTTTAAAAATTCCTCGATGGCATATCGTGTCCCTGAACCTTTTTCTCTCATGATAAAAGGTTCTTTACATAAATCTTTTAACGTTAAGTTTTTCTTTTTAGTAATGGGATGATCTTCGTGTGCAATAGCCACTAGGGGATTTCTTAAAAATTCTATAGATTCAGTTTCTATATCTGATGGCGGATGACTAAAAACATAAAAGTCGTCTACACCTTGCTTAAGCCGTTCAATAGTTTGCTCTCTATTTCCAATATTGAGTTGTATATCTATATCTGGATATTTCTCTAAGAAAGGGCCTAATAAATGAGGAATAAAATATTTTGAGGTTGTTACAACGGCCAATCTTAATGTACCAGATTTAAACCCTTTAATATTACCTATTGCCATATCAAGCCGAGCAAAACTATCGAGTACCTCTACCGCTGTTTTAACGAGTTCAAGTCCAATATCCGTGAACCGTACCTGCCTATTTGTATAATTATACAAAGGGGAACCCATCGCTTCGGCAAGCTTTTTCATTTGTATTGACACGGTAGGTTGCGTTAAAAAAAGGGCTTTTGCCGCTTCTTTAATACTGCCTTTATCGTGAACTGCCAACAATATTTCCAGTTGCCTTATGGTGCCAACATGGGCATGAAGTCTAGATTTCATATACTTACCAACTAAAATAGATATTTATCTATTTATAGCATAGGTAATATCAATTTTTATCTATTTATCTTTTTTGCCATAATGATTCAATCAAAATATATAAGACCTGATTGATATTTAATCTAATTCAATACTCAAACAATAAGTAATAAGGTAATTTACAATGAACAATATGAAAGTCGCTATTATCATGGGTTCTCAATCTGATTGGCCAGTGATGAAGAATGCCGTTACCGTTCTTGAAGCATTAGGTATTGAATATAAGTCGATGGTTGTTTCAGCACATCGCACACCTGAACGATTATTTGAGTTTGCTAAAAACGCAGAGCAAGAGTATAGCGTTATTATTGCCGGTGCCGGTGGTGCAGCACATTTACCAGGCATGGCAGCAGCATTAACCTGGTTACCTGTTATAGGTGTACCTGTTATGAGTAAAGCACTTAAAGGAATGGACAGTTTATTATCCATTGTACAAATGCCTAAAGGGGTTGCGGTTGCTACACAAGGTATTGGCGAGGCTGGTGCTTTTAATGCAGGTTTAATGGCTTCGCAAATCCTAGCCACTCGTAATGTCGAGCTGCAAGGTAAGTTAAAAGCATGGAGAGCAGAGCAAAGTAAAAATATTTCGTGGGAGGTTGAGTAATGCGCATAGCCATTGTAGGTTGCGGACAGTTATCTCGGATGTTGGCATTAGCGGGGCTTCCCTTAGGCATAAAGTTTAGTTTTATTAATGACACAGGTGCACAAACAACTGATTGTGTTGACGGATTAGGTCGAATTGTTGCTTTACCGACAAATTGGCAGAAAGAGCAAAATATTCATGCACTCTATAATTTATTGGGTAAGCCAGATTGTATTACCGTTGAAAAAGAACAACTAGATGTAAAACTGTTACAAGCCTTGCAAACATACTGTGATATTTACCCTAATCCTGAAGCTATTATCCCCTGTCAGCATCGGTATCTTGAAAAGCAATTATTAGAAAAATTATCTATTCCAACGTCCCCCTTTACTTATTCATTATCCGCGAATGAAACAGTAAAAAAATTACAACTACCT
Source organism: Alteromonadaceae bacterium (assembly GCA_041890515.1). Taxonomy (GTDB): domain Bacteria; phylum Pseudomonadota; class Gammaproteobacteria; order Enterobacterales; family Alteromonadaceae; genus Colwellia_A. The sequence goes on along the minus strand of JASDWX010000082.1, from coordinate 49,453 downwards.
ATGGTAGCAAAGTCCTGCAGTGATGGTTACGATGGTAAGAATCAATGGGTTTTAAAAACATCAGAAGACGTGATAAATTTTGATAACTTAAACATTCAAGATTACATTATTGAAGCATGGATAAAATTTGAACGAGAAATTTCATTGGTCTCTGTACGCGCAAAAAATGGCGACATCGAACACTACCCATTAACAGATAATATTCATGAAAGTGGCATATTAAAACAATCTATCGCACCAGCGATAGATCCAAACAATGCACTAACAACCCAAGCCAATGCCTATATGGAAAGCTTATTAACAGCATTAGATTATGTTGGCGTAATGGCAATGGAATGTTTTGTTATTAACGGCGAATTAATGATAAATGAATTAGCCCCCCGCGTTCACAATAGTGGACATTGGACACAAGTAGGCAGTGTAACTTGCCAGTTCGAAAATCATGTTAGAGCGCTTGCTGGATTACAGTTAGGTAGTACGAAAACATTAGGGACTAACGGTATGATAAATTTAATTGGCACTGAAAAGCCCCCTTTTGAATCACTCTCAGCATTATCAAAATTGCATTGGTACAACAAATCGGTCAAGCCTCTACGAAAATTGGGACATGTAAACTTTTTTGATAAAGACCGAGAGAATCTCGTTCAACAAATGTATGACTTTAATCAAGCCGTAATTTTGAATGATAGTCACTAAGTGGCTTTGTTTATTACCCGCTTGCTTGTGAAATATAATATTAGCTAACGTAGCTGAGTTTTAGAAAGGAATTGAGTGTTGTTTGGAAATCGTTTTAAAGATATTAACCTAAAGGGTGATCTGTTTGGAGGTGTGACCACAGCGATTATTTCTTTACCATTAGCGCTTGCCTTTGGTGTAGCATCTGGAGCAGGCGCTGAAGCTGGGCTTTGGGGCGCTATAATGGTAGGTTTTTTTGCTGCCTTATTTGGTGGTTCATCTAGCCTTATATCAGAGCCTACCGGTCCTATGACAGTCATAATGACTGCCGTATTAACCAGCATGATGGCTAAATATCCAGAAACAGGGATGGCTATTTCATTTACAATAGTCATGATGGCAGGTGCCTTTCAAATACTGCTGGGCACGCTCAAGCTCGGAAAATACATTACGCTTATGCCTTACAGCGTGATTTCTGGCTTTATGTCAGGTATAGGTGTGATATTAATAATATTGCAATTATCCCCACTCTTAGGACAACCAAGCCCGTCGGGTGGGGTAATGGGTACTTTATCAGCACTGCCTACAATATTATTCAATATTAAATTCAGTGAACTCTTTCTAGGTTTGCTCACCTTAGGTATTTTATTTTTCTATCCTAAAAAATACCGAAAATATATTCCTGCTCAACTTATCGCATTGGTTGTTGTCACTATCCTATCGATGATATTTTTCAACAGCGAAGATATTCGTCGAATTGATGAAATACCTGCAGGTTTACCTTCGTTAGTTATCCCACATATTAATGCCGAAATTTTCACAACCATGATTATAGATGCTTTAGTGTTAGGCACCCTAGGTTGTATTGATACTCTACTTACTGCCGTCATCGGTGATTCATTAACCCGTAAAGAGCACGATCCCGACAAAGAATTGCGAGGCCAAGGCATCGCTAATATGATTTCAGGTTTTTTTGGCGCATTACCAGGTGCTGGTGCAACAATGGGTACAGTAACTAACATCCAAGTTGGGGCTCGATCCCCGATGTCAGGAATGATTCGCGCTTTTGTACTTGCGCTTGTGGTCTTAGTAGCAGGAAGCCTAACAGAGCCTATTCCCATGGCGGTATTAGCAGGTATTGCGGTATATGTTGGATTCAACATTCTCGATTGGAGTTTTATTCAGCGCGCCCACAAAGTGAGTATTCAGGGCATGGCAATAATGTATGGCGTTATGTTGTTGACTGTTTTTGTTGATTTAATTGTCGCTGTTGGTCTTGGTGTATTTATTTCTAACCTTATCGTTATTGAGCGATTAAGTAGAGAGCAAGCACGTAAAGTTAAAGCGATCAGTGATGCCGATGGTGACGATGTACCACTCACTTCTCGTGAACGAGACTTGCTAGATCAAGCTCATGGAAAAGTGTTGTTTTTCTATTTATCAGGACCGATGATATTTAGCGTATCGAAAGCTATCTCACGCCAGCACACAAGTGTTTCGGATTACGCTGTCATGATTCTTGACTTGACTGACGTACCCATGATTGACGAAACGGTTGGGCTTGCTCTTGAAAACGCAGTAAAAGATGCGGTTGATGCACAATGTGAAGTATTATTGTTGTGTCCTAACGAGCAAACACACCAACAATTAAAAAAGTGTAATGTTTTGGATTTAGTGCCTAATAATAACACTTATTCATTACGTTACGATGCATTGCAAGCGGCATTAAAGCACCTAGAACAATATGAATAAGTAACTAAAAAAGCATATTTATGCAAGAATAAGTGTCGGAGTATTTCCTTACAGTAACGGAATACTCCCTCTCCAATTTTTTATTTGATGATTAATTTCTTCTAAACTGGCGTTTTAGGGATAAATGAACTCGTTCTTTAACCTTTTTAATCGTTAATTCAAAGGGTCTATCTTTATATTTTGGTTGTTAGTGAAACTAATTTTCTATTTGGCTGTACAAAGTAGAGGAAGGAAAAGTAATACTTTCAGTTTCCCCGTCTCCGTTAACTAATACATTTGCTGATATCTCAACGACATAATTTCTAAGTGTTTTCGGCATAAGTTAATTTTTGCATATTCTGATGTATCCCTCCTCACGTTGATGAATAAGCTCTCTGAATTCATCGCTTAATACTGAAGATATGATCCCGGTGAAAATCAAACGAGTGAAAACCCACTGCGTTTTCATATTAACTTTTAGCTTAGTTCTTGTATATAATGTGAAAATTCGTAAATAAAAAACAGGGGGATATTTACTCTTTCACATCACTGTGCCTCTACAATTTTAAAATTTATTTCATATATGAACCTTAATTATTAAAAGAAGCTGTTAAAGGTATAGTCGAACCAACACTCCTGTTTAAAGAAAATAGAACGGTAGTTTGGGCAACGTTTATAAAACAAACAACTGTAGTGAATTTTATTGTGGTACTTTTTCATTTCAACTCATTAAAAAGAATAACGAATAGAAAGTATCACATGTAATATGATCAATAGAGCAGACTCACTCATTGTGAAGCAATAAAAATGTCACCCAACGTTTACTCCCCATTTTAAGGATTCGTAATAGCAATTTAAAAGTGTCGATTCTGGAATGTGATGAGTATTGACTAAACAGGCTGCATCACCATCATCTGATATTTCATAATACTTAGCTATTTGTAATAGTTCAGATAATGATCCTTGCTGATTAACTAGTGCAACTTTAATATCTGGTGAAAATATAAAGTGCTTTAGAAATTCTTGCATAGGTAGATTTAGCATCGCATCTAAATTACTGAGTATCCCCGTTAAAAACGCTTTTTCTTTAACATGGTTAAAGGGAGCTTCGTTTGCTATAAGCTCCATCATCTTAGCGCGAATTAATGACTCGACAAAAAGCTCTGGCGGACTGTCAGATGATAATGTTGACATGGATATAATCGCCACATATTGCTTTATCTTATTTGAGCCCAAATAAGTAATAGCTTGCTTAATAGAGGTGATTTCAATATTGCCACACTCCCCTACACTGTTGACCAATTTTAATATCCCACTCACCAACGTTACATCACGACTAATAATTTCAGTCAGTTGTTCAAAATCTAAATGTGGTTTATATGCCTCTAAAAAAAGTTGAATTAAATTGACCTTGAGAGGTGATATACATGTTCCAGATTTCATCTCTGGTTTATGAAAAAAATACCCTTGATAGTAATCAATATCAATATTTTTGAATTTTTGAAATTGCTCATTGGTTTCAATACGCTCAGCAACTATATTTATTTTATGCTTAGTTGATAACAATCGTTTTTTTAATTTTTCTATTTGACGGTAATAAACTTGCTCAACATCCACTTTAATAAGAGAGATATACGGAAAAAAAACATCCCATTTACTTGAAAAATCATAATTATCTAACGCGATCATATAACCTTTTTTATAGAGCTGAGAAATATTAAAAACAAGCTCATCTGAAATATTAATGGTTTCTATAATTTCAATGACTATATCTTTTGGATTAAACAACAGAGGAGAGTTTTGTAGTAAGGTGAACTCGTCAAAGTTAATAAAGGCTAATTTATTACGACAAACATCATTTAAATTACCTAAAATATGATTTTGAAGTATAACTTTTGACGTTGCTTTCTCTGGTAATGACTCCCTAAATACATTTTCTAAACTGTCCCTAAATAGAAGTTCATAACCTATCGTTTTAAGGTTTATATCTAAAATTGCTTGTCTTGCTATAAATGTGTCAGACGTTATTTCCATCAAGTAAGACCCTTTCATTCTTATGACTAAAGAATAGTTGCTATACAAAGAAAGTCTCCCTTCTCTATTCACTGAATGAACTAAATGTAATGAAATCTATAAATAATTTACGCTGTACAGCTCTATTTATAGCCAAGATATAAATGTTCAAGTTTTTACACAATAAATCAAATTTTATTTTTCGCAGGCCTTAGATGGATTGATTACACTGAGTTTTGCATTATTAAATTATTAACGATAATATAATAATTAATGTAAATGACCTTATATATTAAAGCTTAATATCAGTTTGAAAGCGATAGATATAGTAAAACATCAAAATAAATGAAGAGTATATGTGCGATATAAAGTTAACCGTTGAAAATGAGGGTGCAGATTTATTAATGACCGTAACCCCTGTTAAAGGTCAACCTAAAGCTAACTTAAAAAAATTGCAAAGAGCATTAAAATTATCAGATTATTCTGCTTTTTTGCTTGTTGAAGGCTCGATGGAGTTACTGCTAGCAGAAATAGCTAAAACCAAAGCCAATGACAACGATGAAAATAGTGAAGATGCTGAGCCCCTTGCTAGTTCTGCAGTCGTTGCTAATGCTGTTGATGCCACCCTTGAGATTTCTTTAGATGCTGAAAGCATGTCTGCAACGCTAGAGCTTAAAGCAGGTTATGGTGGTAAACATATTAAAAACTCAGATGTTGTAGAAGCATTAAAGGAAAATAATGTCATTAAAGGCATTATTAAAAAAAACTTAATTAATATTGTTAAAGACGGTATAAAACTTCAAGGGGGGAAAAGTATATCCACCGAAATAGCCAAGGGAAAGATTAGCATCAATGGAAAGAATGGTTATATAAAATATTTAGTTGATGATCCTGTCGAGAGAGTTATGCGCCCTAAAAAACTCGATAATGGCAATGTTGACATGCGTGAATTAGGTGATTTGATTTTTGTAAAAACAGGTAGGAAGTTAGCTCAGGTAATTCCCCCCACTTATGGTTCTAAAGGTTTTAATGTTATTGGCAAAATTATTGATGCGGTTCCCGGTGAAAATTTTTCTCTAGAAGAGTCTGAAGGCTCCTCTTTTCTAGATGAAAACAACAATATTCTTATTGCAGCCATTGATGGTATGCCAAAATATTTGGATAAAAGTGTCACGGTAAACAAATTACTGGAAATTGAAAATATTGATGTAGGCTCTGGAAATATTCGTTTTGACGGCTCTATTTATGTTAAAGGAGATGTTTGCGAAGGTATGGAGCTATCTGCAAGTGAAGACATAGTCATAGGAGGCGTTGTTGAATCTGCAACGATCACCTCTGGTGGTGATATAACGATTGCACTAGGAATTATTGGCCGTCAAGTATCAGAAAGTGATGAGCTTGAGAACAGCACAGTACTTCAGGCAAAAGGCGATATTAGTGCACAGTTTGTTCAATATGCCGATATTTCATCTAAAGGTAACATCAAGGTTGTACAATATATTTCTCATTGCCAAATTATTGTTGAAGGTGATTTATGGGTGGGGAACCTAACCAGTGAAAAAGCGGATGGAAAAATTTTTGGCTCTTTCATACAATCAGGAAGTTCTATTTATACTGGCACTCTGGGGTCACCTTGTGGAGCAATGACAAACCTGAATTTCAACTATTGGGAAGATAGTGTCGAAGAATTACGAATGAGTACTAATGAAAAAATTCATGAAATAATCAGACGATTGCCTCAAATGTATAAATTGTTACAAAAGACTATCGACTCAGATGATAAAAACGAAAAACAATTAGAACGCATTAAAAAGGCATTAAAACAACACTTAGGGCGGTTAGGTATACTTAATAAAGGATGGTTAGAAAAAGAGAGTAAAATAAACGTTCATTTGGTCGAACTGGAACTGGCAGCATACCAATCAATATTGTCAGGCGTAAATATTGAAATATCGAGTAAGGCCTGTGTCTTTAAACGTGACTACGAAGCAACTAGAGTTCAGTGGATTGAAAATAAAGTTAATATAGAACCAATAGTGAGTTGATGCATCAGATAAATAAACCCGCTTAAACTTAACATTTAGGCAAGTTTTTATATAGGGTATAAATGTCTAGTGTTAACTTATAGCTTTTTAATAACTTTAACTGAGCCATCAACTTTATTCGCGTCAATATAAGCAATTGCATTGGAGGTTGTTGACACCCAATTTAGCACTTCACTATCTGATGCGAACTCGTTAAGTGGTTTAGCTTTAACAGAAAAAATCAATTTAGACCAATATGCTTTCACTTGAGAGCTCGATTTACCCAATACTTTCTTTTCAAAATCGCCACGTATCGCATTACCCGATTTTAAATTGATAGCTTTGACAGTTTCTCCATTAGCAAATTTTTTATTTTTCCCAAAAACATGCGTTTAATATCTTTGTCTGAAATTTCACTGTTGTTCCCTGTATTAACAATAACAGCTACTGCTGCAAAAGTTAGGGAGCTGAATAAACATAAAACGAGTCATACACTTGTGTTAAAAAACTTCATAATATGCTCCTTTAAAATACAGTAACAAGCGCTAAGCGAAATAATCCAGCATCACTTTCACTATTATTATCGTTAGAGAAGTCAGTATACTCAACCTTTAGTATAGTAGAATCATGAAATTCATAACGAGCACCGATAGTCATATAACTTTCTTCTACGTTTTGACCAGCAAGTAAACTTTGTGTTGCACTTTTTAAAAAATCTAATCCTGGATCAAGTCCAAAAGGTACATTAGATGTATAATTATTGACAGTTTCTTCGTCGATACCATAAGTAACATTTAAGAGAACCTTATCAAATTGATATCCTGCCATTATATAGAATGACTCTTGATTTCTAAATGGCGCGCTATCAAATGTCAGTTTGTGTATTCAGCAATTACAATTATTTCATCAATGTTAATTTGAAATCCAAGCTCTAAAAACGAAGTGGAATCATCATCAACAAGTGTATTGTTCGCTATATCTTGAAATCCAGCTTGTTGCCAACCCGCACCTAGCCCTTCTAAATCTGTCAGTGGCATTGTTATATCAGAAAAAAAATAAGCGGTTCTTAACCGTTAACCAATCATAAGTAAATGTTGCCGCTAACCCCATGAGGCCGTTTAACTCAGTTTCCAACAGTTCACCAAACACGCTTACTTCATCAGTATTTCTGCCATATATAGTATGGAATGTTGCATCAACATCATCGAAATTGGTGGTGTAAATAGCGCCTAATCCGTCAAACGTATCAAATATAACACCATAACCCCCTTTAAGTGGGTCTATCCATGAATACGCATATGACACATCAAGAAAATCTGAGTACATGTAAAAAGGAACTTGTTGTCGACCAGCGAACACACGTAATTCAGGATCCCAATCATCTCCGCCTTTAGCTGTTAATTGCACCGTAATACCCAAGCCATTATATAAATCACTTGAAGCCTGCAATGCGACGAGTGAACCTTGTTTAAAATAAAATTCATCGTTGTAGCTATATAATTGTTCTTTACTTGATGTTGTTGCACCACCAACAATTGAAGCAGAAGAATGCCAAGCGATAGTCAGTTTGATTAGAGAAGTTGATAATTATAAATGGGGCTATGACCTTTCCATTATACGGTTCCAGAACGCAGTTACGCACAGGATCCAGACGGTTCTGCCGGTATTATAGAATTTCCTCAAATGGTACAAAGCATTCATAATTTAGGTTTTCGCGTAATAATGGACGTGGTCTATAACCATACGCATCAAGCAGGATGAGAACCAACAGCAGTACTTGATAAAATGGTCCCTAACGATTACCACCGTCTTGCCCCTATCAGCGGACAAATAGCACTATATTCTTGTTGTGATAACACCGCCACAGAAAACGTCATGATGGAAAAATTAATGACCGATTCACTGGTCGTGTGGGCAAGAGACTATAAAATTCACGGGTTTCGCTTTGATCTTATGGCACATCAACCTAAATCATCCATGCTAAACGCCCAAAAAGCAGTTCAACCAGTTGATAGCGACATTTACTTTTATAGTGAAGGTTGGAATTTCGGCGAAGTTGCGAATAAACCGCGTTTTACACAAGCAAGTCAATTAGAGCTTGGCGGCACACAAATAGGCACTTTTACTGACAGGTTGCGCGACGCTGTTCGCGGTGGTGCTTTCAGCGCCAGCGGTGATGACATTCGCAAAAGCCAAGGTATTGGCAGCAGTTTAGGCACTTTACCTCATGAGCAGTGAATCACGTAAAATCAAGAAAGGATTACCTGCTTTCAGCAGATCAATTACGTCTTGGTTTAGCAGGTAATTTAGCAAACTTTTCATTTTAAAATGCTAAAAATCAGAGCGTAACTGGACAAGACATTCCTTATGGTGATCAGCCAACAGGTTATGCATTAGATCCCGCCGATACCACTAATTATGTATTAAAGCATGATAATCAAACATTTTGGGACAACAACCAATATCGCTTACCTTTTGATACATCAACCAAAGATGTGGTCGAACTCACCTACAGTCACTCGCCTTTCCAATTTTTGCACAAAGTATTCTATTTTTGCACATGGGATCATAATTTTTGCGTTCAAAATCATCCTTATGCGACAGTTATGACTAAGGTGACTGGTGTAATAAAGTCGATTTCACTGAACAAACCAATAACTATAATGTCGGTTTACCGCCAGCAGATAAAGAAAAAAGCAGACTGGCCTCTCATCAATAAACTATTAGTAAAGAATGAAGAACACGATAGCGTCAGACCTAGCGAAATTGCATTTAGTGCTGAAATATTTAAAGAATTTATGCGCTTACGAATGAGCACACCGCTCTGTCGACTTACCAACAGCGAGGAAATAATCAAGCGTGTGAAGTTTCACAACACAGCTAGAGAACAACAAACTTGCTTGCTTGCTTGCTTGTAATGAGCATTGATGATTCATAAAAATATCATCCATTAGATACAAATATTTCAAGCGTTGTCGTTATTTTTAATACCAGCACAACAGCTAAAACTGTTAACTTTAAAAAGGTTGAACAATATCAAATTCACACAATTCAACAGAATGTTGTTAATGAGATTGTTAAACAAAATACCATCAACAAAACCGTTGTTCTGTTCCCCCTTTAAGGCATTATTTTGCTGTTCACAAAAATCGTTGTAAATTTACCACAGCTAAAAATAGCCATCAATTCATATTTATCAATATTAGGTGAGTTAATTAATATATATACTCAGTGCTCAAAATATCGTCAAATATAACGTTCGTTGTAATAAAAAACATCAAAAATATACTATAATGTATAATTGAACTTATGATTAATAATCATCTATTAAAATCATTACTTTGTACTCAGAGCACAATGGAGCCTATGTTTCTTTTAGGATTATATTTATTTATCGCCTTGTTCTTTTCGTTTTTGTGTTCCATTGCCGAAGCGGTATTATTAAGTGTGTCATGGATATATATTGCCTTGATAGAAAAAAAAGGGCAAAAATCAGGTAAGATTCTTCGTGAGTTAAAGGAAGATATAAATAAACCATTGGCTGCTATTTTAACGCTAAATACTATCGCGCACACTGTAGGAGCAGCAGGAGTTGGAGCTCAAGCAGCTTTAGTATTGGAGGACGTTTCATTAGGAATTGTCTCCGCTGTGTTAACTTTACTTATCCTAATATTTTCAGAGATCATCCCTAAAACGCTCGGCGCTTCATATTGGAAAGTGTTGGCGCCTGTTACGGCTTACAGCCTGAATTTTATAATATTTATATTAAATCCCTTTATCAAAATATTAGAGATTATTACACGTAAAATGGTAAAAAAAGAATCTGCGGGATTTAAACGGAATGAATTTTCTATTATGGCACAGCTAAGCGCAGAAGAAGGCCGTATAGACCCACAAGAAGCGACAATATTACAAAATCTCTTTTTACTACAAGAAATTAAGATAAAAGAGGCAATGACCCCAAGAACGGTCATGTTTTATGAGTCTCAGGAAATGCGAGTAGGAGCGTTTTTTCATAAACACAAAAAAAATCGTTTTACTCGGATACCTATTTACGATAAAAAAAAGGATAACATTGTTGGTTTTGTTATCCGATCCGACCTACTTTTAGCTCAGGCTCGCGGCAATAGCGACACTAGCTTAAGCAATTATGTAAGAGATATGCCTACATTGTTGGATACTATGTACGTGTCACATGCCATGAAGGAAATGTTGTTTGGTAAAGCTCATATTTCACTAATCGTAAATGAATATGGCACGATTAGGGGAATATTAACACTTGAAGACATTTTGGAAACGCTCATTGGACATGAAATAATCGACGAAGGTGATAAAGATATTAATATGCAAAAACTGGCAAAACGTTTATGGAAAGTCAAAGCTAAAAAGTACCGTATTAATTTAAAAGAAAAAAACAATTGAATCACATTTAAGATAGATTATATATCGGTTTAACAATCTACTAAGTGCTTATTTATTTAGTGTCTAGCTAATTTTATATATAGTTTTCTGAGCCAGTAATTGTACCTTGTAAAAGAAACTGGAAGAAAATACATTGACGCATCAGTGCCACAAGACTGAGCATACTTTTCTTTATCAAATTATCAATAAGTACTAGCTCAGACTTGGTCACATAAGTATATATACCATTGTGTTTAACAATAAGGCTAATAGGTTGACCTATCATGCGCTATCTAATTTTTGTAAAATAACATCAGTTTTAATAACTTATGTTAATAGAAAAAATCAAGGTTACAACGAGTTTAAAATGCCATTAATCAATAATCTTTGGCTCATACGCTTCATATTTACCGGTGTACCAGTATTTAATAATTTTCTCTGCTGATTTCCCTCGAATAGATTGTGATATGTTCGGGAAGCCTTCTATGGTATTTGTACTCGTAGGTAATTGATTAATATCAGGTATCTGACAACCAATACCCAGTCGTTGTTGTACCTAGCGTATCAAAATAAGGTTGAGTATCCGCTGCTCTTAATACTCCTTCGGTAAAGATGGCTTGGGCAGAAAAGTCGGTTTTCACTTCATATTGAGCACAATCGGTTGTAATACCATTGATGTATCCTTGAGTGCAGAATCCATCTTCAATCCAACCTGTTGATAAAAACGATGCATGACTTTGACCAAAAAAGTTAAACATTACTTTAGGGATAGTTTCACTTGAATTATACCAACAAGGTTGCCCATCTAAACAATTCCATGTTTTATGGATGTTTTCAATAAACTGAGTCGCTCGCTCTTTTATCAGATCAACAGTGGCGGTTGCCACTTCGTCATCCGTTAGTAGATTGCCGAACGGTAGAATCATCCCGTCAACTTTATCAAATACACGTTTATCATTCCATTGAGGCCCATCACCCACATAGACTTTACCTGAGAATTTTTCTTTGATTTTATCAATAATGCCGCCCATTCTTTCCATGTAATAATCTTTGATCGCATCCGTTTCTGCTTGCGTATTAGGTTCATCTATACCACAGTGAAAGCATAACCACATTGCACTCCAATCAGCTGACATAGATCCTACTCCAAGGGCTTCTAAACGTTCTGCTTCCCAAAGAATATGTGTTTCATGGGCATCCATAATTTTCTTAAGTAGCGGCATATCTATTTCAACATAACCATTAAACGGGAACAGAAATTCGTTTTGGGTATCTTGCGCTAAAAACTGCCAAACATAGTGAATGTCCAAGTCTAGTTTTTCAGCTTCTTCTACAATGTATTCAATGACCCAATCGTCTAAATGCTTAGCATTATGAGCAAGCAACCAAGCATCGGCTTGCGCGGCTTGCCAATAACCAAAGTTATATATTGAAACCGTATTTACACCATGATTTTTTAATCGCTTTAACTTTGTCATCACTAAAAAAGTTTTGTGGCATTGGAACTTCATGATCACCTAGGTATGACTCATATATTTCTGCGCTATGAGGATTTACACAAGAACCTTATGAATGATCACTATTGACAGTAACCGTTATACTTGTAGTGGCGCTTCCACATGTTAGTGTAAAACGTTGGTCTCCAAAGTCATTCATAACAATAGATTCACTGCCAGACGTTAACTTCTCCCCCGACCAAGCACCAGAGGCTGTGCAAGATGATGTATTAGTACTTGACCAAGTGATTTTTGTAGACTCTTCGACCATAACAGTCAGTGGGTTTGCTGATATTGATGCAGTAGCTGGGGTTGCGATATCGCCACTAACATGATTACTGCTAGAGCTAGAACCACCACCACAAGCTGATAGCATCAAAATTGATAAAATAAGCAGTGAATATTTTAAGTATTTAACCTCACGAAGTGAAAAAGATAAATGAATGCCTCAGCTTAACATTGCAAAGTGCATTAACAGCTTTTATTTACTTTTACCTTGAACATATCCCTTGATTTTATCATTGCTCAGTTTGTTAACATATTTAATATAACCTACACAAAAAATAGAGGAAAGTTATGCCGTCTAAAAAAATAAAACCGCCGTATTTTTCTAGATAAAAACATCAGCTTTTTGATGATGCGTTTTGTCAATACGACGTTCAGCTTGCATGTGAAAGAGTCACAGCAGCGGTCCTTCACCATAAAAAATTTAATGCTAACTGTGCTAAAAGTTACCGTTTCAAGATGACTTTCCATTGGCCACAATGAACTTACAACGGACCTTAGGCTGGAACTGGCTGAGACTTCTGCTTAGCGGACTTCTCAGACCATTCTTTTTTTCAGACGAGTCAATGTAGCATTAAGTCAAGAGCAAACTCCACATCCGTGGGATTATCTTTAGCGTCAATAAGCAGAAAAGGCTTTTTGATACTGAGCTAATATCACAAAATTAATGGGGTGAATAGTAACAAAATCAATATATTGAAGTGCATACACAATAAGCCATTCAGATAAGTCTATTGCAACGGTAAACTGTTCTTTGTATTGCTTATAAAACGTAATGATCCAATCATTTATCGTATGAGCTGAGTGTTTTATCACTTTAAATTTTCCAACTCAACTTTAAACCCATCAAAATAGCCATCAAAATAGCCATCAAAATACGACTCAAGTCCTTTAATCATAGCATGGTTTCTTTCATTTTCAGGGTCAATCAAGTCAGGTTCATTGGTCATGGTGATTGGCAATATAAAATCTTCTCAGGATCGTTTCATATTTATAGTTTACGTAAACACAGGAATATTATTATCCTTAACATTGTACTTTACCAACCAAAACCAGGTTGTTTAAAAAGTAAGTTTATTGCACAGAAGTTACCTCTTAAGCGAGAAGAAATCTGGTCTATTTTTAAAAGGTTATACATCAGCCATTATTTGCGTGAATTAAGCATGTTCAACCTAGCACTCGCCGGCAAACTTAGAGCCGGTCTTAGTCAACTAAACTACCACTACGTTTTTTTATTATAATAATTGTTGATAATTGTTTGTTATTCTTGTTTCGCACTATACTCCAAACATCAAATTTAAAACTGTTAATTAGGAATGAGCAAGGATAAAGAAAGTCACGATATACACTTAATAAATAATTAGGAGAAAATGATGTCTGGAAACAAATGTCCGGTGATGCATGGTGGGATCACACAGAGCAGTAAGTCAAACACAGACTGGTGGCCTAAGGCACTTAATCTCGATATTCTGCATCAACATGATAACAAAACCAATCCAATGGGAGCAGATTTCAACTACCAGGAAGCGGTCAAGAAACTCGACGTTGCCACGTTCAAAAAGGACCTGCATGCACTGATGACTGAAAGTCAGGAATGGTGGCCAGCAGACTGGGGGCATTATGGCGGTCTTATGATCCGTATGTCCTGGCATTCTGCCGGAACGTATCGTATTGCTGATGGTCGCGGAGGAGCCAGTACTGGCAATCAACGCTTTGCACCAATAAACTCTTGGCCGGATAACGTAAACCTAGACAAAGCACGACGTCTGCTCTGGCCACTTAAGCAGAAGTATGGCAATAAACTCAGCTGGGCTGATTTGATTGCTTATGCAGGTACTATGGCTTATGAATCGATGGGCCTAAAAACTTTTGGTTTTGCTTTTGGACGAGAAGATATTTGGCATCCTGAAAAGGATACCTACTGGGGGGCGGAAAAAGAATGGCTCGCTCCAAGCGATACACCCAATAGTCGCTATTCGGGGGGACGGGACTTAGAAAACCCACTGGCCTCTGTGATGATGGGGCTGATTTACGTCAACCCCGAAGGCGTGGACGGTCATCCAGATCCGCTTAAAACAGCCCATGATGTCCGTGAAACATTTGCCCGCATGGCCATGAACGACGAAGAAACCGTTGCCCTTACTGCCGGCGGTCACACCGTGGGTAAATGCCATGGAAACGGTGATGCAGTGTTGCTCGGTCCTGAACCCGAAAGCGCCGATATCGAAGAACAGGGATTAGGCTGGGTCAACCACAACAAACGTAGCATTGGTCGCGACACTGTATCTAGTGGTATTGAAGGCGCCTGGACAACTCATCCGACTCAGTGGGATAACGGCTATTTTCAACTGCTGCTCAACTATGAGTGGGAACTCAAAAAAAGTCCAGCTGGTGCATGGCAGTGGGAACCTATCAATATCAAGGTCGAAGACAAACCTGTCGATGTTGAAAATGCCAATATTAGTCATAATCCGATCATGACCGATGCTGACATGGCTATGAAGATGGATCCTGAGTATCGGAAAATATCCGAGAGATTCTATCATGACCCCGAATACTTCTCAGAAGTATTCGGGCGCGCGTGGTTCAAATTAACTCACCGAGATATGGGGCCAAAAGAGGGTTACATCGGACCCGATGCGCCGCAACAAGAGCTTATCTGGCAAGACCCTGTTCCTACAGGAAATACCAATTATGATATTCAATCTGTGAAAAACCAAATTATTTCCAGTGGTCTGGACATAAACGATATGGTCGCTACAGCTTGGGACAGTGCAAGAACTTTCCGTGGTTCGGATAAGCGCGGCGGTGCTAACGGAGCCCGTATTCGCTTTGCCCCACAAAGATCATGGGAAGGTAATGAGTCAGCGCGTTTGAATAAAGTGTTGTCAGTTATTGAGCCCATTGCTTTCAAAAGTGGTGCAAGCATTGCGGATGTAATCGTCCTCGCTGGTAACGTTGGTGTTGAACTTGCTATCAAAGCTGCGGGCTTTGATACTCCAGTTCCGTTCAAGCCTGGTCGTGGAGATGCAACACTCGAAATGACAGATATCGATTCCTTCGATGTCCTAGAACCGCTTCATGATTGCTACCGTAACTGGCTTAAGAAGGACTATATCGTCAGCGCGGAAGAGCTGATGCTTGATCGCACACAACTGATGGGGTTAACTGCTCATGAGATGGTCGTGCTAGTGGGCGGCATGCGCGTGCTTGGCACTAACTATGGTGGCACTAATCACGGAGTCTTCACCGATACTGTCGGTGTATTGACGAACCAGTTCTTCGTGAACCTGACAGACATGCGCTACCTCTGGCAGCCAACAGACAGCAACCTTTATGAAATCCGCGAACGTAAGACTGGAAAAATTAAGTGGACAGCGACACGGGTTGACCTCGTACTCGGTTCCAATTCGATCCTTCGTTCCTATGTAGAAGTCTACGCTCAGGATGACAATAAAGAGAAGTTCGTGCAGGACTTCGTAAGTGCATGGACCAAGGTTATGAACGCTGACCGTCTCGATCTAGACTAAATATGAGTACATACCTTAGCGCCGCTGACACTCGGCGCAGGGGTATTTAAGTGTTGCTAATATTTCACGCTTTAGCCTAGGGTCGATTAATCTGGATTAGTCGATAAATATACCCTTTTATTTTTAATCTTTGTATAGCGGCAATACAAAAATCCTTTATAGGTTTTAACAATAAAATAATAGGACTTCCACAAACTAATCTCCCTAAATAACCATATCAGAGGTGAAATAAACAGCGCAAAAAACTATCGTGTTGCGGTATTAAAAAATGATGTCACTCATCGGTTACTCATTCAACACGGTTTTAATGGTGATAAAAACCTGTATGTTTATAAAAATCAAACATCTGTTTTAAGTGTGAGATCTAATATTGATCTTATAAAGATCATGGTACCTGTCAAAAGATCATGGAGAAATGGCTTGCTTCTAAGAAAAATAGATCGTTTTAATTTGTGTATTGCTCCAAAAGTTGAACTCTAGGCTCAAAATCAGTATTAAGTGAAGACCGGTCAACGGCAACGCTGAGCTGAACTGGGCGTTAGGGTTAACGAGCACTAAGACCAGCATATACCAGATAAAAACTAGAAATAACTAGCTGTGACTAATTAAACACTACACAAAGTTATTTCAAAAAAGTGAAGTGAATATATTCATATTCACAAAGATAACCCCTATTATTTTAATGGTACACCCTAGATACTCTAATGTATTTAACATAGATATAATATGTTAAATACATTAGAGTATTTATAGTTCGACTTTTTTGATATTCCCCTTAGTTGCGACGGTCTTAAAATTTATGATATATAATTTATTGTTTTTTAATCGCTTAATGTGTTTTGTTATCTTGTTGATTGGGAGTGTTTTCCCCGTTTATAGTAATGAACAACCTTCAAATCTTATCAATGAATACTCAGTAAAAATACTAACAGAGGAAGATGGTTTTGTTTCTTCTGAAATCTATTCTATTATTCAGGATAATCAAGGTTTACTTTGGTTTGGCACAGCCGAAAATGGTGTTATGCGCTATGATGGCCGAAAAGTCACCTTGTTTGAATTTGACAGTCAGAGTTCAAATGGTTTGTCGCATAATGATGCCGGCAACCTGATGTTAGACAGAAACGGAAAGGTATGGATTGGTACTTGGGGTGGAGGTGCTAATTTTTATGAACCAAAAACAGGAAATTTTAAGAATTTCATCCATGACCCTCAACGCACCGATTCTATCGCAGCTAACCGAATCCAATCTTTATTTCATGACCAAGATGGCTCTATTTGGTTAGGCTCATATGATAAGGGGTTAAGTCGATATCTTGGTAATGATAGCTTTGAACATATTCAAAAATCTGATGATGTAGCATTCAGTTTATCTCATAATAGAATATGGGATATTGAAGACAACGATAGTGATAGTCTTTGGGTGGCGACTAGCTTTGGTTTAAATTTATATGATAAAACTAACGGTGAAATTTCTTACTTTTTTCCTGAACCCAATAATAATACGCCTACTGGGGCAAATGAAATTCGAAGTATTTTAAAAACTTCAAAAGATAAACTTTATATTGGTACACAACAAGGTCCATTCACCTTTGATAAACGAAGTGGCCTTTTTACACAATTAAAAACCCTTAATGAAGAAAACTTAGGTCAAGTTAATTCTATGATTGAGGATCAAGAAGGCCACCTTTGGTTTGTCACCAGTAAAGGCTTGTTTCGACAATCAAACTCTAGCCTTAAAATTGAAAAACTTGACCTTAAATATAACAATGGCCTGAGAATAATATTCGAAGATAGCTCTAAAACAATATGGGTTACCAGTGAAGTTCACGGTATATATAAGTTAGTGCCGCATCGTAAGTTCAAGTCAATTAATAGTCCTGAGCTGATCCCGCCAAATGGTATCAATAGTGATACTAATGGAGATTTATTAATTGTATCGTCAACCTCTCAATTATATAAATGGCACGTTTCATCACAAAAACTAGAAACATTATCTGAATCTATTTTTAATGATGAAAATGAATTATTAGAAAGACCCATTATATTTCCCGATGGTAATAATAATTTATGGGTTGCACAAGATGAAGGTTTAGCTAAATTTAACCTAGAAACTAAGCAAGTTGAGTTATTAACCTACCCTAAGTCAGATCCAAACTATAGGCAGTTTAGAGAATTACGTGCGTTGAATATGGATCAATACGGAAACCTTTGGATTGGTACTTATAAAAATGGTGTATATCTTTATGACCCTTTAACTAAAACGTTTATTCATTTAGATAATTCTTTGGGCTTATCTCATCCTGAAGTATCAAAAATATTTAAAGATAATGAACACAATATATGGGTGGGTACAGGTGATGGTATAAATCTTTGGCAGGAAGAGAGTCGACGATTTATTTCGTTTAAAAGTGATAAAAATAAACCCGAGAGTTTATTGGGAGACATTATTCAGGATGTGCATCAATCTAGAAATGGAAAGATTTGGATTGCCACGCAAAAAGGACTCAACCTTTATATTCCTGAAACAAAAAGTTTTAAACATTTTAGTGAAAAAAATGGATTACCTACTTCTTTGATACGTGCAATTGCTGATGATAAAAATGGTCATTTATGGCTAACAACCAATAAAGGAATTTCAAAGCTAGACCCTTTATCGGGAAAAGTGATCAATTACAACAGTCAAAATGGCCTATTAGGTTCAAACTA
This sequence comes from Alteromonadaceae bacterium, assembly GCA_041890515.1. Taxonomy (GTDB): domain Bacteria; phylum Pseudomonadota; class Gammaproteobacteria; order Enterobacterales; family Alteromonadaceae; genus Colwellia_A. Next base: position 30,592 of record JASDWX010000082.1, on the reverse strand, counting down.
CTATGCCAATAGCCTGATTGAAGGAAGCGACGAAACACTATTTACTAGCAGCCAACGAGGCATTGAATTTTTTAATACCTCATCTATAGAAATAGATGTCAGTGAGTTCAACGTTGTTTTAACAGGTTTCAATACGATGGGGCAGCCAGTAAAGCTTGAAACACCTTATTCTTACGTTACTGATATTGAGTTATCTTATCTTGATTACTTTTTTTCTTTTGAATTTTCTGTCGTAGATTTTATTTCTCCTAACAAGAATCAATATGCTTATAAATTAGAAGGATATGACGATAATTGGATTGATATAGGAAATCGAAATATCGCTTCTTTTACCAACTTAGATGGTGGCTCATATAAATTTTTGGTAAAAGCAACGAACAGTAGTGGTAAATGGGGGGAAAACTTACTGTCAATCAACCTGTTTTTATCACCACCACCATGGAAAACTTGGTGGGCATATTGCTTATATGCGTTAGTAACTTTACTGCTCGTATTCCTTTCAATTTATTTAAAAACACGTTTACAGCAAACAGAAATAGAGAGGCAAAAACAATTTGTTTTAACACTTGAAGAGCAAGTTACACAGAAAACAGCGTCATTAAATACACAAGCTAAAGACTTAATTGAAGCATTGAAAAAAGCTGAAGAAGCGACAGAGTTGAAATCAGAATTTTTAGCAAACATGAGTCATGAAATAAGAACTCCGATGAACGGGGTATTAGGTATGCTTGGTTTGCTCACAAATAGTGACCTAACAACAGAGCAAGCTTATAGGGTAAATATAGCGAAATCCAGCGCCAATTCTTTATTGATACTTATCAATGACATTCTTGACTTTTCAAAAATTGAAGCGGGCAAATTAGAGTTAGAGTACATTGATTTTAATTTACGTGATTTACTGGAAAAACTTGCGGAACCTATTGCACTTTCAGCGCAAAGAAAAAATGTGGAAATTATTCTAGATTTAACCGATGTTCACGCGTCTTCAATCAAATCTGATCCGGGTCGAATACGACAAATTCTTACCAATATTCTCAGTAATGCTATTAAATTTACCGAACAGGGGGAAATAGTCATTAAAGCTAAACTCGAACCTGTTGAAATATCGAATCACTTTATATTTCGCTGCAAAATTCAAGACACAGGTATTGGTGTTCCAAAAGAAAAGATTTCTTTACTCTTTGGCGCATTTAGCCAAGTTGACGCTTCAACCACCAGAAAATATGGTGGGACAGGGTTAGGGTTAAGTATAACGAAAAAACTGTGTAAACTACTCAATGGTGATGTAACGGTATCAAGTGAAGTAGGGATTGGAAGCTGTTTTGAAATAACCTGCTTAGTAGAGAAAAGTGATTTGTCGACTATCGTGGTTCCAGCAGCCGATTGCTCAAAGTTAAACGTTTTAGTTGTTGATGATAATCAAACTAATCGTGAAGTATTGCGTAGGCAATTAGAGTGCTGGGGGATTAGCGTCACACAAGCTAAAAGTGGAGAGGAAGCTTTACTTCTTTGTGATGAATCGTTCTCTTCTTCAAACACTCCTTCGTTTGATTTAGCATTCTTGGATATGGATATGCCAGCGATGAATGGCGAAACAATAGCTAGAAACATTAGATCAAATGAAAACTTTAATATGATGAAACTAGTAATGATGACATCGATGGATGAACAAAGTGACGCTAAACACTTTACAACAATAGGGAGTAATGGCTGCTTCTCTAAGCCAGCAACGACCCTCGATTTATTTAATGCCTTAGCAGTTATCACCAATGATACCCAAACATTTAAAATTAATCATAAGAACATCAGCCAACAAGCTATAAATAAAGCCAATATTACTGAAATGATAGGTCACTGGCCTAAAGATACACGTGTATTACTTGTTGAAGACAACAGGGTGAACCAAATGGTAGCATTGAGTGTATTAAAAAATATTGGTTTAATCGCTGATGTAGCGATTGATGGTATTACTGCCTTAAAATATTTAAGAAAAGCTAGGAATATCAAACCTTACAGCGTTGTTATTATGGATTGCCAAATGCCAGGAATGGACGGCTATGAGGCGACAAGAAGAATAAGATATGGCGATGGAGGAGTAGAGAATACGTCAATTAAAATCATTGCAATGACAGCCAATGCGATGCAAGGAGATAAACAAAAATGTATTGATGCGGGTATGGATGATTATCTAACGAAACCCATTGATCCTATTAGGGTGTTTGAAAAGTTAACGTTATGGATAAATAAAACACCTTAGGCAATTCATATTTGAACACGGTAACGTCGGCTTGGGTGCCAAAGTGTTCAATAGGTTTAAATCAAAATTGGTTTCGAATCATGACGGCTTTTTGAAAAAATGTAGAATTTCTAGATGATAAAACACTGGCCGAAATAAGCTTAGCGTGGACATTAGCTATAACAATGTTGTAGCAAAGGTCGGCTGTAGTTATTATAAAACCTCTGCCAATATAGGCGATTTCACCTTGGTGTTTCAACTATTACCTTAGAGCATATATCATTATCACCCCGTATTAAAATCGGCCCCAATAACCCACGTAAAGTTTGACTTTTAGTCCTCATCTTTAATGGTATTCTTGCCTAATATGGCATTAAAACAACGGTTGATTCTCTATTGAATCAGCGTATTCTAAATAGCTCAACATTTATTCAATTGGAAATGACAACTTGAAAAAAATTGCACAAGGTATTTTTTTGTTTTATGTACTTTTTAGTTTATCTGGCTGCATTGCCGCTTCTGTCTTATCTGCCGCAGTAGATGTCACCACAACGGTTGTTGGAGGAGCTATCGATGTTGTTGATGCAGTTACTCCGGATATCATTGACGATGATGATGAACAAGCAAAAGACGTGGGTAACAACAATGAAGAAAAGTAAACTGTTTGGTTAAATAAATTGGCCGAATACGGTTACGCATTCTTAACTCAATAATATTAGCGTGTGGCTTCATTCTTTCCTCTGTACTGATGGATACTTCAATTTGTCATTAATTTATGGCTATCTACTATTTATGGATCTTCAAATTATATTTATTGCAGCAAATTAATATCCTCATTCAAAGGTGTATATGGACGCCTTCAAACCTATATGCTTATCAAACTGATGGTTTAGTTCAGCTAAACCCTTATATTTAGTTAATTACCTATTCAAGCCATGAGCATAGCGCTATTGATGAACGCACGATTTTTATACTGCTGTTAATACTTAATTCGAGTGCTTGATTTCAATAATCATACTTAAATTTACCGCTTGACCTATTTGTTAGCTAAAGGTTTAAGCTAATATTAAGTGCATAAATAAATGCTTTTTTAGCATGTTTCAATTAAGTTTTTTGTGATAAGAGTTAGCCATTATTATGAACGTCACACCATACGCTATTACACTAGAATTGGCCTGATTACTCCTGTCAAAAACCTGAAAATGGTTACAAAATCTATCGCAAATTGGCACAACAAAGAATGACGTTTATTTTAAGTGCCAAACAGTTAATTTTTTTGATTCAAGAGATAAGAGATATTTTAACTGAGGCTGATAAAGATCATACAACACGTCCATAAGTAAGAGGCCTTGTCGAACATCGTCTTACAGAAACAGAAAAACAATTTCAAGCGTCATTGCTATTAAGAGAGAAGTTAAAGAACGTAATAAGGGACTGGCAGAACAAACCTGATAAAGCGCCTACCGTACATAAAGTCAGTCATCTAATTCAAGGAGATTAAGATGAATAAAGTAAAAGTTAATAATACCACTCAAGCATTAATGATTGATGGAGCAAGCTGTGCTAGTTGTGTCAGTAAAATAGAAACCGCATTGCTGAGTATTGAAGGTGTTGATCGTGCGCAAATGAATTTTACTCAGAGAACGGTATTGGTAACAGGGCATGCGAATATTGATGAGCTAATAAAGACAGTTGAAGCAATAGGTTATAACGCTAAAAGTTCAAATAATGCCAGTGATGAGCAATTACTTAATGAAAAAGAGGTCGCTGATCAAAAGTACTATCGTCGTTTAATACAACAAATGTGGGTGTCGTTGGGGTTAGGGGCTCCTTTGATGATCTATAGTTTAGCAGGCGGACCAATGACTGTAGATACTACGTTAGAGCGTTTTATTTGGCTATTCATTGGTCTTTTATGTGTTGTCATAATGTATTTTTCGGGTAAGCATTTTTATGTGGGGGCGTGGAAATCTTTTGTAACTCATAGCGCCAACATGGATACATTAATTGCTTTGGGTACTGGAACCGCATGGATTTATTCAATGGTTGTGGTGTTATTCCCGATGGCACTTCCAGAAATGGCAAGGCACGTTTATTTTGAAGCAACAGCAATGATCATTGGCTTGATTAATCTAGGACTCGCATTAGAAGTTAAAGCGCGTGGGCGTACTAGCGAAGCGATAAAGCGCTTGATTGGCTTGCAGGCTAAAACGGCTCGTGTGGTTCGTGATCATAAAGAAATAGACATTGCTATTGATCAGGTACTTTTTAACGATATTGTTCGTGTCCGCCCAGGAGAAAAAATTCCCGTTGATGGCATAGTCATTCAGGGACATACTTCGATTGATGAATCCATGTTAACAGGTGAGCCTATGCCTATTGAAAAATCAGAGGAAGATAAAGTTGTTACGGGTACTTTAAATAAATCGGGATCAATTTTATTTAGAGCTACACATGTCGGTAAAGACACAGCACTTGCGCAAATTATTTATAGGGTAAAACGAGCACAAAACGCTAAACCACCTATAGGCCGTTTAGCTGATGTTATTGCTGCTTATTTTGTACCTGCTATCATGATTACGGCCATTATTAGCGCCTTAACATGGCTTAATTACGGACCAAATCCAGCACTCGTCTTTGCTATGGTTTCAGCAACAACAGTACTCATAATCGCCTGCCCTTGTGCGCTTGGTTTAGCAACACCAATGTCGGTAATGGTTGGCGTTGGCAAGGCAGCAGAAGCAGGAGTACTTATTCGTAGTGGTGAGGCACTACAAACTGCATCAAAAATCACCACCATGATTTTAGATAAAACAGGCACAATCACCGAAGGTTCGCCGAAAGTGACCGATGTGCTTATTACAGATAATGCCCTCACCGAAATTGATGTACTTACGGTTGCCGCAAGTTTAGAGCGTGGATCAGAACATCCCTTGGCTGAAGCTATAGTTGAGTCCGCAACTGAACGGGGTTTGGCTTTACAAAAGGTCATTAATTTTCAAGCGATTGCAGGTCAAGGCGTAGCCGCGAAATTAGATGAACAACAACTACTTTTGGGAAATCAAAAGTTGATGTTAAAAAAAGGTATTGCGCTAAATGATTTTGTGGCTAAAGCGCAAGCGCTTGCACAAGAAGCAAAAACCCCTATGTATCTCGCTATTGATAACAAACTTGTGGGTATTATTGCCGTGTCAGACCCAATAAAAGAAGATTCAATTCTCGCGATAAAGCGTCTTCAAAAAAGTGGCCTTCGCATGGTCATGCTTACAGGTGATAATAGAGCTACCGCTGAAGCTGTGGCTAAAAAAGTTGGCATCGCTGAATTCTATGCTGAAGTTTTGCCAGACGATAAAACCAATAAAGTTGCCGAATTACAAGCACAAGGTGAAATTGTAGGCATGGTGGGAGATGGCATTAATGATGCCCCAGCATTGGCTTTGGCCAATGTAGGCTTTGCTATTGGTACTGGGACTGATGTCGCAATTGAAAGTGCAGATATTACCTTAATGCGAGGCTCATTACATGGGCTTGCTGATGCAATTGCCGTGAGTAAAGCGACGTTACGTAACATAAAGCAGAACCTCTTTGGCGCGTTTATATATAACGTTGCTGGCGTACCATTGGCGGCAGGTGTACTTTACCCCTTTTTTGGCGTCTTATTAAATCCGGTGATTGCTGGAGCCGCGATGGCATTTTTATCATTAACGGTCGTTAGTAACGCCAATCGTTTACGTTTTTTTAAACCACAAGAACATTAACGTTAATATGACTGTGAAGGAAAATTCAAAATGATAATAGTAAATATCATAGGACTTGCGCTAATTGTGTTTATTATTTGGTGGTTTTGGTTCTGCAAACCATCATAAGCATTTGATGGCATTATTGAATATATAACTATTGAACGTTAGCACCTTATCAATTGTTCACTCCTTAAAGTAACGTCTTAGAGCGAAAAATGGCTATGCTTTAACACACTAGATTATTCAGAATAGTTTCATGGTGCTTTTTGAGTGTGATTGTTTATATTGGCATGAGTTACTGGCTTTCAGAAATGAAATATGACAGGTAGCACCGTGATTCAACGTCCTTTAATCATCGTAGAAACATTTATTTTCAGTAAAACCCCAAGCATGATTATGACTTCACCAGTAAGTTGACATTAAGTGAACTGAAAAATGTGATGAACACCAAACAGTTTTCCGCTAATATTTTATTATGAACATAAAAAAATGAATAAACATGAAACTAACCGCTATCATTCCTTCATTTCGCGTACCTTTTTTAATATTAGCCCCTATTTGTGTTTTTCTCGGCGCTAGCATCAGTTATTCGGAGCAGGGTACTGTTGATTATTTTCTCTTAGCCATTGCCATCTTAGGTGGACTCTTTGCTCACATAGCCGTTAATACGATTAATGAATATCAAGACTATCAAAGTGGGTTAGATTTGAAGACAGTTCGCACCCCTTTTAGTGGAGGAAGTGGTTTATTGTGTCAACAACCAACGTTACTTCCTGTGGTCAAAACAGCCGCTATTGTCACTACACTTTTTACATTTTTGATTGGGGTATACTTTATTACCCTTCATGGCTTAGCTGTTATCGCTATTGTGCCCATCGGCTTATTAGGCTTAGTCATCATTGTTAGTTACACAAAATGGATCAATAAACGTCCATTTATCTGTTTAATTGCGCCCGGACTTTGTTTTGGTCTGCTCATGGTAGCAGGTACACAGCTTATTCTCTCTGGTGAACAATCAGTGTCAGCATGGGTAATTGGCCTGATCCCCTTCTTTATTATCAATAATTTATTACTATTGAATCAATACCCCGATATCGATGCTGATAAAAGTATTGGCAGAAACCACTTTCCAATAGCCTTTGGTATAAAAGTGAGTAATGGCGTTTTTGCATTATTTACAGTGTGCTCAACCTTACTCATTGGTTTTTATATTCACCTGAATATATTGCCATCATTAACTGCCCTTGCCTTTATTCCACAAACTTTAGCTTTTGTTGCTTTATATGGCGCCATAAAGTTTGGAGCAAATATTGGCCAACAGCCCAAATATCTTGCTTGCAATGTTGCCTGCTCTTTATTGACGCCAATGACAATTGCTCTTACTGTTTTTATAGGGTGATCCTTATTTATTCAAAAATAAAATAGATGAATACATATGTAGGTTATCGGTAAATTTATGCAAGTCCTTTATGCTTGATGTAATAAAAACACATCAGAATATTCATAAAAAAATAATACTCAGCGTTAATGATGACGGCAAACCGAGTTATAAAATTAGTGTTTCAGGCGAAAGTATGATCAAACCTTCCCGTTTAGGTTTGGTGTTTAAAGATGTTATTCGATTCAGTGACGGATTTACCATTTCATCAAGCCAAGGTAATTGCCCAGTTGTCTGGCAATGATCTTGGGGAGAACGTAAAAATGTTACGGATCATCATAATGAGCTATTAATCACTTTTTCAACGAACGTTCAGCTCGGCGTTAAAAAATTCAAAGTACATTTTTGTTTATTTAATGATGGTGTATTTAATTTCAGTAAATCTTATGATGATTTTGATCTCGCAGCATTATCAGCTGACGGTAAGAAAAAACAGGTTATGTCGCTGACGATGTTGATATTAAACGCATAGACAAAAAAGGGATTATCCAAAAATAATTGCACGGCAGACCATTCATGGTAAGTGAGTACCTACATAGTGTAACTGAAGCAGCTAAACATAAATCAGTGTTAATACCCATGAACCGATTAAAGATACGGGACTGATGGACTTTACACAGGTATTTTCGATATGAGTTTTAATCGTTTAGGTGATAAAAGTAACCGTCCACAAACCACACAAGCAAAACAATTAGCATCGTATGTTGTGCTCTATAGTCCTATTCAAATGACAGCTGACTTACCTAAAAACTATCAAGCCAATTTAGCCGCATTTCAGTTTATAAAGACGTTCCCACTCACTTGCATGAAAGTAAGGCGATTGCCAGTGAGGTTGGTGAATATGTTGCTTTTGCTCGTCAAGAAAGAGATGGGACGATTGGCTTGTTGGCACATTAATCGAGAACAAACGAGTTACCGCTAAAAACGAATGAGTATTACTGCTAGCAAAAAGTGGCGGTGAAGCCATTCGATTTAAAGCTTTATAACGTAGTTAAAATAGTTTCAGATTGTATAAAATCACGTCTTATTTAATAAACTAAAAAGTAGGTGACGTTTTACTTCCTCTACTTTCTTTTAAATTCAAAGACTAAAAACAGTAGAATATATAAAATAACCAAAGATACCCGTATTAGTCAAAATCCCCAGCCATAGCACAAACTTAAAAGATCGTTTTTGAGTTTTATGTCTAAAAGCTTGTTGGGCAAATAACGCTCCCGGCCACCCTCCAAGTAAAGCAGAGATCTGAAGTGTTTTTTCTGAGATACGCCACAGCCCTTTAATCGCATTTCTCTTATCTACACCATAAAGTACAAATGTTAATATACTTAACGTGAAATAACTGATCAAAATTAACCTATGAAGCCCTTTATTGAAAAAAAGGAAGGTTATTACCAGTAAGAATAAAATGGCGATAATTTTTGAAAACATATTAATATACTTTGTAAGCGATTCAGCAGTTGTTATATTACCTTCGCTTTCCACATCAAACAAAAGATAAAAATAATGATAAGAAATAAATTCACACTTGGCTTTTTATTCATTTCATCCATTACGCTAAGTGCTAGCTTTTTAGTTCACGCTGATGAAACAAAAAATCCTTCGTCACAAAGTTTTGAACAACTATTAGATGACCATTGGCAAAATGCTAATAAAGAACAAGTGTTTTTCCGTAAAGACCCTGACACTTTTCGCATGAATGGCAAACTCCCATCGTTTTCAAAGCAGTCAGAAAAAAGACGGGAAGATTTTAATCGGTCTTTATTAGCCCAACTTGATGACATTGAGCTGTCGAAACTTTCAGCGAAAGAACAAGTCACTTATCGTTTATTTAAATATGAACGTCAAACTGAAGCAAAAAGTTATCAGCAGTTTGACCAATTTTACCCGATGAATATCTACTCTGGTTTTCACAGCTACTTTGCGGGTGCGCCGGCAAATATGTCTTTCTTAACCATTAAAGATTACGACAATTACTTAATTAGCCTTGCCGATTTTCCACGCTATAACCAAGAGCATATCGACAATTTAACGGAAGCCGTCGCTCAAGGTCATACACATTATTGTGAAAGTTTTAAAAACTTTGATAAAAGCATAAGCAAACACATCGTTAATGACGTAAATAAGAGTCTGTTTTATCAACCTCTCATGAACATGCCAAGTAAAATACCCGCCAGTGATATAGCAAGCTATCAAAGTAAAGCCGCTGAACTCATTACAAAAAAAGTAATTCCTGAATATCAAAAGTTTTATGATTTTTTTACGCAAGAATACATGACTAATTGTCGCGAAACGGTTGGTATCAGTCCCTTAAAAAATGGTAAAGAATATTATCAATACCTTATTGAGTTTTATACGACTACTGCATTGTCGGCAAATGAAATTCATACCTTAGGCTTAAAAGAAGTGGCGCGTATCCGTCAAGAAATGGATGTGATTATTAAAGAAGTAAAATTCAAAGGCGACTTTACAGATTTCATCAAATTCCTACGGACTGACCCACAGTTTTATACCGATGAACCTCGCGACTTAATTGAAAAAGCGAGCTATATTACCCGTAAAATGGCCGCACAATTACCGAAGTGGTTTTCAGTACTACCTCGCTCAACCTTTGATATAAAAGCATCGCCTAATGGTGGTGCGTATTATGTCGCATCAGATGGCAGTGGTAAGACGTCGGGGACTTATTTTATCGATACTAAAGACTTAAAAAGTCAGCCTTTATATACACTAGAAGCATTAACATTTCATGAGGCTGAACCTGGACATCATATGCAAAGTGCTATTGCTCAAGAAGTTGATATGCCTGAGTTTAGAAAAACGCTTTACCACTCAGCGTTTGGCGAAGGCTGGGGGTTATATTCAGAACGTTTAGGTAAAGAAATTGGCTTCTATCAAGACCCATACAGTGACTTTGGTCGTTTAACGTATGAAGCTTGGCGCGCTTGTCGTTTAGTCGTAGACACTGGCATGCATGCTAAAGGTTGGTCTCGCCAACAAGCGATTGATTACTTGGCCGAAAATACTGCGCTAAGTATGGCCGATGTTATTGCACAAATAGACCGCTACATTAGCTGGCCGGCACAAGCATTGTCTTACAAAATTGGTGAGATAAAAATTCGCCAGTTACGTGCAATGGCTGAAGAAAAGCTCGGTGATAAATTCAATATACGTGATTTTCATGACCAAATACTTATGAATGGCAGTTTACCCATGGATTTATTAGAAGAATTAACGGTTAGTTGGGTTAATAAACAACTTTAATAATCGTTCATAACGCCTGATATACAATAAGTTCTCTTTATAAAAAATGCCGCTTATTGAGAAATAACTGGCATTTTTTATCCGTATAAAGAGTTAAACGTTAAATAACTTTACGTAATAAAATCAGAGTGAAGGTCGCTCTTTTTTCAATTTAATAATCAAATCAATATGCGGAATAAGCTCTTCAATTTCTCGAATATGATCCCGTAAACTTCTCCACTGGGTTAATTCTAATTTTCCAGAATCTAATATGGCTAATTTTAATTCACTAACAAGTGAATTTTCATCTACCTGCTCTATAAACTCATTAATGCGCAACAGGTTGTCTAACTCTGATTGGGATATTATTTCGGTACTGTCGGTCATATCTAACCCTATAATAAGTATCTACAAAAGAAAGTATAGCGAAGCTTTAAGTTTTTGCTTAACGTCAATAAAGCTACACGTATTTTAATCGTCATATTTCAGTAAGAATATAGTCATACTTAACTTATAAAGTGCTTCACGTCAACTAAATAACGCTGAATAAGGCATCTTCATGGGACAGAATAGTTTTGATGAGTAGGATGAGATTTTTAACCTTTTTGACAGTTTACTTATCGACAAAAAAGAACCTCGTTCACGAAAAAGAAAATGGCGCGAAATAGAGCGTTATAAAGACAGCAAACGATTACGTCAAGAACGCCATGATTTACAAGATGATTAATGATTAACCACAAGAGCTGAAATATGTATGCCTTACTCTAGTTCTTGTGAAAAATTATTTTATGACTTTGCAAAATCAAGAAGCGTTTTACCCGTCATACGATAGCCTACCCACTCATCTTGAGACACAGCACCAATCGCTTGATAAAAATCTCTGGAAGGTTTATTCCAGTCTAAGCAACTCCATTCAAAACGAGCACAGTCATTATCAATAGCAATTTTGGCCATTGTTTTTAATAGCTTTATACCCGCTCCTATTCCTCTATGTTCAGGCGTAACGTATAAGTCTTCAAGATATAAACCAGATTTTGCTAACCATGTTGAATAGTTATAAAAATAAATGGCAGACCCTATAGCCACTCCATCTAATTCACAGATCAAACCGTGCACATGTGTTTTATCACAAAACATTGTGTCTTTTATAGTTTCTAGCGTGGCATGAACTTCATGTTCAGCTTTTTCATAAATAGCCAGTTCTTTAATAAAAGTTAATAAAAGTTCTGCATCATTGAGGCTAGCTTCGCGTATAATTATTTCAGACATTTACGTTCCTGTTTTTCTTCGTTAATTATTATCGTATAACATAATAATACAAGGATATTTTCACACTTCATATGCTTTAAAGCAAAAAGAGAAACATAAACAAAAATCAATATTGAACCAATAAATATTATTGGCTCTAATAAAAGAAGTAAACCTGTAATAGAATGATTACCGTACTGAAAGTTGTGCCAAAAACTGTATAGGTATTTTTTGAAAATTGTGTGCCTATTTTAGACGTCACTTCGGCGCTACAGTTCAACAAGTGAATTATCTTAATAAAAACCAAAGGAAGCTCTGTGTTCAATAAAATAGCGTCACTCGTATTATTCACCTTTATCACTCTGCCCGTTCGTTCAATTGATGTTAGCCCTCTAGCAAAGCAAACGGCAGAGTATGCCGTTCAAACTTATCAAAAATCAATGGTGACGAGTTTAGCTGAGTTGGTAAAGTACAATACATTGGCTATTGATGGCCTTTCCGCTAATGATAATCCTGCGCATATTGCTTTTAAAGCTGCGCTTAAAAAACAAGCTGAAGATTTAGGCTTTGATTATAAAGACGACGGTTATGTTGTGGTTATTGGGTTAGGCGAAAACAAAGAACGCTTAGGGATCATTACTCATGGTGATGTGCAACCGGCGAATCCAAAGAAATGGAAAAAATCTCCCTTTGAACTTGATACAACATCAGAGCCTGGCAAACTTATTGGCCGTGGTACAGAAGATGACAAAGGTCCTATATCAACAGCGCTTTATGCGATGAAAGCCATCAAAGACAAAAACATTCAACTGAATAAACGTATTGAATTATATGTATATATGGCGGAAGAATCCGATTGGGGCCCTCTAAAAAAATATATTAAAACGCACTCACTCCCGCAAACCAATATTACTATTGATGCTGAATATCCTGTTGTTACCGCAGAGAAAGGTTACGGCACGATAAAAATCGCTTTTCACAAAGCAAGTTACTCCGGCTTTGATACTTACCTCAGTGAATTTAGTGGTGGTTTTTTTGGTAGTCAAATACCAGAAGATGCTAAAGCCGTTATTGAGAATGCGGATGTCGCTTTACTACAACAACTGATGGACAAAGCAAGAAACTATAAAGGTGTTAGTTTTGATTTAGTACTAAAAGAAAATCAATTAACAATTATTGCACGAGGGAAGTCAGCACATTCATCAACACCTCATGATGGCGTGAACGCTATTCCCTATTTAGCTGATTTATTGTCGCAAACACGTTGGAGAAACAATGGTGCGGGTACCTTAGTGAACTTTATCAATGATAATATTGGTTTAGGTCTAGAAGGAAAGAAATTCGGCAATATAGCATACAGTGATGATTTTATGGGACCGATGACCGTTTCACCAACCGTTATTAAACAGCTTAAAAGCAATATTGAATTAAACATTAATATTCGTCGTCCACGTGGTAAATCTTCTCAACTATTAACAGAAGAAATTAATCATGCTGTTGCCACTTGGAAATTAACCAATATGGTTAATATTACCGAATTAGACCATTATATTGGCGAACCTTTCGAACAAGACAAAGCCCCACATATTGACACTTTACTTTCTGTATTTTCTCACTACACAGGGATAAAAGATCCAAAACCAATTTCTATCGGCGGTGGCACAAATTCGCGCCTATTTCCAAATGCAGTAAGCTTTGGTCCGTCAATGCCAAATACCCCTTATACAGGTCATTCTGAGTATGAATTTATAACAATGAAACAGTTTGTATTAAATTTGAAAATGTATACGGCGGCTTTAGTAGAAATGGCTGCAGCTAAACCTCAGTAACATATTTGTTGAGATCGTAATAAACCGGAGAAAGTATGAAAAAAACATGTATTGTGACGGGTGGAAGCTCTGGCATTGGCCTAAGTATAGTGCAGTTATTTGCCCAAGAAGGATTTCAGGTTTTTAATTTAGACATAAAACCCAGTAACATTGTCGTGTTAGGTTCCTCCGATATTCCATGCGATATGAGTAATACTGAACAAGTAAGCGATATTATTAATCATATTGCTAAAACAGCCACTATTGATGTGCTAGTCTCTAATGCCGGTATTCACTTTTCAGGTAATATTGAGAACACCACAGAAGCCGATTTAGATAAAGTACTTAACATTAACGTTAAGGGTGCTTATGCTGCGGTAAAATCGGTATTACCTAATATGAAAGCGAATAAAAATGGTGCCATTATATTAATGTCTTCAGACCAAGCGTTAATTGCCAAGCAAAATTCTTTTGCCTATAACATCAGTAAAATGGCACTTGCTTCAATGGCAAAAACCACAGCACTTGATTACGCCAACTTTAATATTAGAGCCAATGCAGTGTGCCCCGGTACGATAGAAACGCCTTTGTATCATCAGGCAATTAATGATTATTGTGAGCGTTCTGGTGCCGACAAAACAACCGTTCATGCTGAAGAGGCCGCTTTACAGCCATTAGGACGTTTAGGACAACCAGAAGAAGTCGCTGAACTCGTACATTTTTTAGCCTCTGATAAGGCACGATTTATTACCGGTAGCTTACAAGTCATTGACGGTGGCTATACTGCACAATAGCAGTATTGGTGGCTTTAGTGTCGATGTTAAATTTATACATTTAGAATAAAAACACATAATGAAAATAATCGACCCGCACTTACATTTATTTAACCTTGAACAAGGGGATTATCAGTGGTTGAAAGCTGATAACCCACCGTTCTGGTCAGATAAAAAAACCATCGAACATAGTTTTCCTGAAAAAGATTTACATTTATCTTCTCCTCTAAAGCTTGCTGGCTTTGTGCATATTGAAGCCGGCTTTGATAATCAAGAACCTTGGCGAGAAATTGTTTGGTTAGAAGGCGCCTGCTCTCTGCCTTTTAGATCGATCGCCGGTATTAATTTACTTTTACCTTCAAACGAGTTTCAACAAGTAGTAGATAAGCTCTGCCAATATGAATCCGTTGTCGGTGTTCGTGATATTCTCGATGATAATGCCTTCGAGTACTTATCAACTCTTGTTGTTCAAAAAAACCTAGCCATACTTGCAAAGCAGCAGTTGATTTTTGAATGCCAGATGCCGTTAACTGATGTTATAGCCACCGCGCAATTAATCAAAGTGCTCAATGAACTACCAACGCTGAAACTAGTCATTAATCATGCGGGCTGCCCTCCGGAAAACGTCAATAGTAAATCCTGGGAAGATTGGCAACAGAGCCTCCAGTCGCTAAGTGACTTTGAAAATATCAGCATTAAGTGTTCTGGTTTTGAAATGATTAACCGAAACTATTCGGTGACATGGCAACAACGCGTCATCAATCAATGCTTAACAACCTTTGGGTTGAACAAAACAATGCTAGCGAGTAACTTTCCCTTGTGCTTATTTAAAGCTAGTTATCAAAAAACTTGGTTTGCTCATACTGAAAACAAACAGTTATCAGAAGCAACCCTTGAACTATTATGTTATAAAAATACTCAACGCATATATAAAATCCCAAGTTAACCTTTTAATAAAGAAAAAATATCTACCAATAGCGCATTAGATAAAATAGTATTTCGTTATATTATATTTTTCATGGTGAATTCATGGATAACTTCGACAAAAAAATTCTTAAAATATTACAAAACGATTGTACTCAACCTGTTAGTGAGGTTGCCTCTCAAGTTGGCCTTTCAACGACACCGTGTTGGCGCCGTATTCAAACCATGGAAAAAAATGGCATTATCAAAGGACGTGTTGCATTGGCTGATCCTGAAAAATTAAATGTTGGCTTAACGGTATTTGTGATGATTAAGACGAACCAGCATAACGCTGATTGGCTTGGGGATTTCAGTATAAATTCAAAAAACTTTCCAGAAATCATTGAATTCTACCGAATGAGTGGCGAGGTTGATTACTTATTACGTGTAGTCGTTTCAGATATGAAGGCCTACGATGCATTTTATAAAAAACTAATCGGCCAAGCAAGCTTTGCTGATATTAGTTCAAGTTTTGCTATGGAAGAAATTAAATATACCACGGCATTACCGGTAAGTTATATTTAACCTGACCTCTAGTTATTTAGCTGAAGTTTGAAAAATAATCACTTATGCTTTTACCAAAATGTGAATACATATGAGACTGGATTTATTAAGCAACCGTTGATGAATTTAAGGTATGGCGACTTCAAGCAAAAAGCCAAGGTTAACCATTGAAAAACAAGGGGATTACTAGATAAATCAAAGTATTATCACTGACTAAATCAATCTCGCTTAATAGATAACCTATGTAAATAATCTAGTTTGATTCTGACTAACCTAGCTCCTAATGTTAAAAATCAATGAGTACGTTTACTCTTATTTTATGCTTAAGAAAGCTCTTCTTACATGTAGGATGCATAATTAGTGTGCGGGGTGATGATTTAAAATTGATAAGAGATACTAACGCTACCATCAACTTTTGATTCCCCACTATCTTCACCTTGACCATAACCAAACATGATGCTGTAGCGCCAACCTGAGTTATTTAAACCTTCAGAATTGTAGCTGTACATTGCAGCAACACCATTAGTATTTTCTAAATCAAAGTCAAAGCTAAAGCCTCCGACTTCTAAGCATTGCCCCTCATAGATCTGTTCGCAGGGGGTTTCATCTTCTGACTGTCCAATACCACCGATTAAAAATCCAACAGAATGCCTTTTGTCTTCACTAAAAGGTCGTTCAATACCTAAAGCGATTGCTGGGCCACCAAGACCTATTTTATAGTTTGCAAACCAGCGCACATCGCTATTCTCAGGATTAAAAGAAACTTCTGGCACTAAAAGATAGGAATAACCAACTCCTAGTGAAAAGCCAAGGCCTTCTGCTTTACTCATTGATGAATAAAAAGTTATCAATAATATGAACACAATAATTACTTTTTTAAATGCCATTTACATTTCCTTATTTTTTTATAAGTTTACTTATTAACTTTGTAGCTTATAAATCATCTTTAATACAGTGTGTTTTATATAGTATTCAAGGTAGCACTTACATTCGCTGCTATCCAAGAAGCCATTTGTTTGATTATAGAAGCGAGAACCTATAATCAAATCTAATTTCTAACTTGCATGCATGCTAAAAATCAGTTGCCTACAAACTGGTTGTAAATCCAATATTAGGTCCACAAAGTGGTATTAGTGACGATTAAATATTTTTCATTAATCATTAAGCACGCAAGATTATCAGCCCCTAAAAAAGTAAATAAGGAGGAATTTCGCCGATAAAAAACAGTTTTTTATACGGATAATAATTACTTCAATGAATGAACAGTAACATTCGGTGAGCGTTTCACCACTTCATCATTTAATTCAATACCTATACCTGGTACTTCGGTTACCTGAAAAAAACCATTTTTCGGTTGTGGGTCTTGTATACATAATTCTCGATTCCAATGTTTGGTCGCATAGGTATGATGTTCATGAATTAAAAAATTTGGTATGGCTGTTTCTAAATGCAAAGATGCTGCTGTTGCTACAGGGCCGCCACAAACATGCGCTTGAATACGAATATCATAGACGTCAGCATAATCACAAACTTTTTTAGATTCAGTAAAACCGCCACATAAACCAACATCAGGTTGTAAAACATCAATACTTTGATCCTCAAAATATTGACGTACATCCCAGCGATGGTATAAACGTTCGCCACCAGCAATTGGCACATTCACACGTTCAGCGACTTTCTTATGTACTTTAGCATTGAGGTAATTCACGGGCTCTTCGTACATCATACAACCCACTTCTTCGACAATCTCGCCCATTTGAATCGCTGAAGCTGCGCCCATTAATGAATGAGATTCAAAAATAATATCAACGTCTTCACCAACGGCGTCACGAATAGCGCGTAATCTGTCGCCAAATAAACGCATTTGCGGTTTGGTAAATAACTTAGTGCGATCAAAAGATGATGTGCCATCTGCATTATAAACAATGGGATCTACTTTTACAGCGTCATAACCTTCAGCAACCGCTTTCAATGCCGCTTCGGCATATTCTTCAGGTAAAAATAACTTTTTAATTTCAACGTCCCAGTCAAACTGTAATTGGCTCGCATATGTCCGTAATTTATCATTCACCTTACCGCCCAACAGTTGGTAGACGGGAACACCCAATGCCTTGCCTTTTATATCCCAAAGTGCGGTATCAATAGCGCTCATTGCTGAATATAAAACGGGCCCACCACCGAGCCCCCAGAAACTTTCTCGCAGCATTCTTGACCATAAAAGTTCAGTTCTAAACGGGTCAAAACCAATTAACACCGCTTCGGTTATTTCTTTTATCATTGCCGCTGCAGCACTGTGTCCCCAATCATAAGCAAGGCCTGCTTCACCAACACCAGAGATACCTTCGTCTGTATGAACACGAATAAAAACGGGATTCCAACCTGCGCGATTTGGACATTCAATATCAAAAATTTCTACGTGAGTTACTTTCATTTTATATTCTCAAAATATTTTAGGATATGTCGTAATAGCCAAACTCGTATAACGACAATATCAAGATCCTGAATAATCAGAAGCCGTGTTTATTTCTAATGCTGAAGGACTGTTTACTTATATTATGTCGCAAAGCTAGGATCAGCACGATACACTTTTCTGACCATCGCAGGCCAAGCCTTTTGTCCTCCTGTGCTACCGGTATGAACAATATTAGCCTGGGCTTTAATGCCATCAACAATGCTTTGGTCGACTAGAATGGTTTCCATGCCTGTAGCCATTACTTTCAACTGTACTTGGCACGCACGTGTTAAATCGTACATATGCATGAATGCATCACCAATAGTTTCACCGAGTGTCAAACCACCGTGATTTCTCAATAGCATAAAATTTGCATTACCTAAATTATTTTGTAGACGCAACTTTTCATCCGCATTAACCGCTAATCCTTCATAATCATGGTAGCTGATTGATGCGAGTGCAAACATAGCGTATTGGCTTAAAGGCAGTAAACCTTCTTTCAAACTCGCTACGGCAATAGTTTCATTCGTGTGTAAATGTAAAACACACTGTGCTTCGTGACGAGCTTCGTGAACGGCACTGTGTATAGTAAATCCGGCTGGGTTAATTTCAAAGGGACAATCGGGATCAATAATATTGCCCGCTAAATCTATTTTCACCAGATTCGACGCTGTTATTTCGTTAAAGGCTAAACCGAAAGCATTAATTAATAAGTATTCTGACTCAGGTATACGCGCTGAAATATGGGTGTAAATTAAATCATCCCAACCATGCATCGCAATGAGTCGATAACAGGCAGCCAAATCTATACGCGTTTGCCACTCATGTTCTGATACTTTATTTTTTAAGTTAATCTGTGGGATGGTTAACATTAAAATCCTTTAGAGAATTGTTATTCCATTACTTTAAATCATCAAGAATATGAATCAAACTGCTAGATCAATAAATATCACTAAAACGGTAGATAAAAATCAACTACCTTAAGCAATAACTCAAACATATTTAAGCTAGATAAACATTTTAATTAAGCTTCCAACAATTAAAATAAATACAAGTATAGGCAGAATTTTTGAATACTTAGCTTGTTCTTCGCCAGTCATCGGCTTGGCAAAACGTTCTCCTAATACTACCATTAAAGCAATACCGGCAAAAACAGCTAATAAGATTATGATTAATGTCATTATTCTTCCATTTATTTAACGATGTGTAAATTGCAGATTGCATTAGCTAATTATTCAATTAACATAGCAATATAACAAGTAATATTACGAAAGCAATTATATGACTGCAACAGATAATTTCGCTGAAAAGCGTCGGTTTATTATAAGATTAGGCAAGGCTTTGCATAAGTTTGGTACCCCAGCTTATCGTCTTGAAGCACATTTACAAAATGTTGCCAAAGATCTTGATTTGAAAGCATGCTTTATTATCACACCAACAGCGTTAACTTTTGTTCTTTCAGAAGATGAAGATCATCAGCAATACAATCATGTTATTCGCGTAAAACCCGGGGATCTTGATTTAGGTTCATTGGCACGAACGGATGAACTCGTTGACGAGTTAAACTCTGGACAACGCACTTTATCAGAAGCTATCCAGCGTTTAGATGAAATTGCTAACAAACCGAATCCCTATGGTCGTTTACTAACATTTTTAGCTTTTGGCGCTTCAAGTGGTGCTTTTGCCATGTTGATGCGCACCAGCTGGAACGATGTTTTTTGGTCAGTATTATTGGGCTTTGTCGTCTGCTTATTTACCTTTTGGGCCGAGCGTTCTCGTCGTGTGACTGACATGCTAGAGCCTATTGCAGCGATAACAACAGCACTGATGGCATCTGCAATTACCCTTATTGATCCCAGCATTAATATGCCATTAGTCGTTCTTTCGGCCATCATTGCTTTTATACCTGGCTTAGCATTAACGCTCGGTTTAGCTGAATTAGCCGCTCGCCATCTAATGTCAGGCACTGCGCGAATTATGGATGCCATAATGATGCTATTTAAGCTTTATTTTGGTGCCGTTTTAGGCATGGCTTTAGGGAAATTATTTTGGGGAGAAGTTGTATACATTGCCCCAAGTAATATGCCTCTTTGGACCGCCTGGGCAGCAGTTACCACCTTATCAATCAGCTTAGTTATTTTATTTCGCGTACGTAAAAAAGACGCTCCTTGGGGAATTATTTCTGGTTATGTTGCTTATGGTGCAAGTATTATTGGCGCCGCTTATTTAGGACCCGCGCTGGGCGCTTTTGTTGGCGCGTTTATACTGGGTATTTATGGCAATTTATTCTCTAGAATTATGAAACTTCCTTCGAGTATCGTTAAATTATTAGGGCTTGTTGTCCTGGTGCCAGGCAGTAAAGTTTATATCGGATTAAACAGCGCTGTATTAGGCGTAAATATGTTAAATACGAGCAATATTGGCTCACAAGCATTCTTGATTTTCATGTCATTAGTGGCCGGGCTTATTTTTTCAAATGTTGCCTTACCGTCTCGTAAAGCATTGTAATCGTGGTAAACTACTATAAGTAAGCTAATGAAACCAACAAGTAAAAAAACAACCTATCATCACGGTGACTTACGCAGTTCACTTGTAGAGACAGGCGCAGAGATGATTCAAGAAGCGGGTATTGAAGGGCTTTCATTGCGAAAACTCGCTGAACGCATTGGCGTTTCTCGTACAGCAACCTACCATCACTTCAACAATAAAAATGATTTGCTTTGTGCGATAGCCACTCTTGGATTTATTCAATTACAAAGTGTATCTAATAAGGTATTTGATAATAAAACACTTTCAGGGGAAGATACATTTCGACAATTTGTCTTTGCATACATACAATTTGCAACAGAAAACGCGTCAATTTACGAATTGATGTTTGGCAAAACTATTTGGAAAAATAATAACAGCGATCAAGCCTTACGTGATATCGCCTACCCTAGCTTCGATTACCAACTAGAAATGACCAAAACTTGGCAGCTACAAGGTTTATTAATTCAAGACGAAAACAGCTTACGTTTAGCGCAAGTGACTTGGGGAACGTTACATGGTATTGCGCGATTACTCATTGATGGAATTTACCTTGATACCAGCCATATAGATGAAATGTGCGAATGTGTCGTAAAGGTTTTTATTCAGCAACAAAAAAAATAATAAGGGCTACATATGTCTGAAAATAACGATAAAAAATCAGCTAAATTTGATGAATTCTTTTCAATCAATTACCCATTTAATGTTAATGCAACAATCATAGATACTTATAGTCCAATAAGTTATCAAGGCTTTATGAATACAATGCCAATGCCATTTAAAATGGCATCTGAAATTATCACACTTGACCAAGCCGCTTTACGCCCTCTTCAAACAATCGGTAGTGTTGCCGGACAGTTAGTTGATTATTTGCATCATCAAGCACAAAAAATTGACTTGTTGGTAAGTTACATACTAAGTGAACAAGATGATGAAAAACAACGCTATCAAGGAACTCATTTTGGTGGTGGTGGTATTATTTTCAAAAGCAAAAACAACTTCACTGTTGGTCAATTTATTGAGTTAAAAATATTCTTACTTGACGATAATTGTGCCATTTATTGTTGCGGGGAAATAATTTCAGCAAATATTGAGAACGCTGAATTAACGAACTATAAAGTAATTTATCATCATATTCGAGAAGAAGACCGTGAGATATTAGTCAGGTGTAGTCTTCACCAGCAATCAAAACAATTGCAGGTTTTAGCGCAGCAACGCAATGCAGAGTCGGCAAAAGAAAAGTAATATTTTACGCTGTTGTTTACCTCTTATTTCTACAGTTAATGTGTGATTAAATATCTAGCCTATAAGTCTATCCGATAAACAGAACACTTTAACGTCTATTCCTTGTTGAATGAGTAAAAAGCAGATAGCGTTACCGTATTATTATTGTAGGAACCTATTTATGAACATGAATAAAAGAGCTTTTCTAAAAGCCAGTGGTGCAAGTATCGCCGCATTATCAGTATCAAGCGCGGCAATAGCCTCTTCAAATAAAAGTAGTGTGTCAAGTAACGATACACTCAAAAACATCACTAAAAATGTTTCTGCGATTACGTCGGCTGAGCGCGAAAGCCGCATCAAAAAAGCCCAAACATTAATGCAAAAAATGAACATTTCTGCGTTAATTATTGAACCTGGCGCAGCAATGGATTATTTCTCAGGTATTCAATGGTGGCGAAGTGAACGTCTTACCGCTTTAGTTATTCCTCGTGAAGGTAAAGTGGGTGTTGTATGTCCATTTTTTGAAGAGCCAAGTATTCAAGAAAGTATCGCGATTAATGGTGATATTCGGGTTTGGCAAGAACATGAAAGCCCGTTTGAGCGCATCAAACAAATACTGACAGACCGCGGTATCAATCTTTCAAAAGGTCAGATTGGTTTTGAAAACTCAGTACGTTACTTTGTTCAAAATGGCGTGATGCGTTTATTATCAAATCTTGATCATGTCAGCGCAGAACCTGTTACTCGTGGATGTCGTATCATTAAAAGTCATCATGAATTACAACTGATGCACAAAGCAAATGAAGTGACGTTGTTGGCTTATGCCGAGGTTTACTCGAAATTAGAAGTAGGTATGTCCGGCTCACAAGTCAAAAGCTTGATGAGTAATGCGCAGTCAACTTTAGGTGGAAAAGGCGCGTGGAATATGGCCTTAATTGATCAAGCAAGTGCTTTCCCTCATGGCAGTAAAAAGAAACACATTATTAAAGAAGGCTCGATTGTACTGATGGACTGTGGCTGTAATGTTCACGGTTATCAATCAGATATAAGTCGAACTTTTGTTGTTGGTGAACCATCAAAGCGCCAACGTGATGTTTGGCAAACGGTTCGCACGGGGCAAAAAATAGCTTTCGAGCAAGCAAAAATAGGCACTGCTGCTGGCTTAGTAGACGATGCCGTAAGAAAACATTATCAAGCAGAAGGTTTCGGCCCAGGTTATAAGTTACCCGGTTTATCGCACAGAACCGGACATGGCATAGGTATGGAAGGTCATGAAAGCGTTAACTTCGTTCATGGCGAACAAGAGAAACTTAAAACGGGTATGTGTTTTTCAAATGAACCCGGTATTTATATTCCTGGAGAATTTGGTGTTCGTCTTGAAGACTGTATTTACATGACAGATAAAGGTGCCCAGTGGTTTACTGTGCCACCTGATTCTTTAGACTCGCCAATTGGTAAGGTAGCGGCTTTCACATAATAAAATTTACCATTAAATCATCGGGCATATATAGTGTGAATCGTTATATATGCCACATATTTTAAACGATGTGATCTGCTAAATAGTCGACGAGTAATCTTATTTTCGGCGACAAATGCCGATTTTGTGGATACACAGCCCATATTCCACCATCGGGTTCTCTATAATCATCTAACAGACTAACAAGTTCACCATTTTTCAAATATTGCTGAACATAATAATCTGGTAGTTGCACAATTCCCAAACCTTTCAATGCTGCATCAACTAAACTAACGCCACTGTTATAGCGTAACCTGCCGCTCACTCTAAGAGGCTTATCTTTCCCAGAATCAGTAAAGTGCCAATAATCAAGTGTTCCCAATAAACAGCTGTGTTGCTTCAATTCCGACAATACATCGGGAACACCATATTTATTTAAATAAGCGGGTGATGCGCACAAATAGTTTATCCGCTTGCCCAATTTTTTTGCCATCATTGTTGAATCACTTAACTTACCTAAACGAATAGCTAAGTCGTAACCTTCTTCAACTAAATCAAACTGCTGATTACTCAAATATGCACTCACTTCAACATCACAATATTTTTTCATAAAATCGTTTACCAAAGGCAATATTTTTTGCTCACCAAACGTAACAGGCGCTGTTAGTTTAATTTTACCTTGTGGTTTTATTTGTAAATTGGTGATGGCTCGTTCAGCTTCATCTAAACCGTCCAGCACACCACGGCAATGTTGATAGAAAATCCTCCCTTCCTCAGTCAAAGAAACCTTACGTGTCGTACGATAAAATAACTTAATATTGAGACGTTTTTCTAAGGCACTTACCTGTCGACTTACTTGAGCGGTAGAGATGAGCATTTTTTTTGACGCTTGGGTAAAACTCTCTGTTTCAGCAACGTAAACAAATTCACTAATTCCTTCCCATTGCATCATTATTACTCCTGAGTAATAGTTATTTACTAAATTTGTATATTATCATTTATTCATAAACAAATATAATACGCGACATAATCTCCAGATAGTACGATTAACTTAACAACGAGAATCATATGACCGATAAATTTATCAAATCGAAAGCAGCGATTGCTTGGGGCCCTAACCAACCATTATCCATTGAAGAAGTTGATGTAATGCTGCCTCGTAAAGGAGAAGTATTAGTTAAAGTTATTGCCTCAGGCGTTTGCCATACAGACGCGTTCACTTTATCAGGTGATGATCCTGAAGGAATATTTCCCGTTATATTAGGCCATGAAGGTGGTGGTATTGTTGAGCAAGTCGGCGAAGGTGTTACCAGTGTTCAAGTAGGCGATCATGTAATTCCTTTATACACACCTGAATGTGGTGAATGTAAATTCTGTTTATCGGGTAAAACCAACCTTTGCCAAAAAATTCGTGAAACACAAGGTAAAGGCCTGATGCCTGATGGTACAACACGCTTTTATAAAGATGGCCAACCTATTTTTCATTATATGGGTTGTTCAACGTTTTCTGAATACACCGTACTACCAGAAATTTCTTTAGCGAAAGTGAACAAAGAAGCCCCATTAGAAGAAGTTTGTTTATTAGGCTGTGGTGTTACGACCGGCATGGGCGCAGTGATGAATACGGCAAAAGTTGAAGAAGGCGCAACCGTTGCCATTTTTGGCCTTGGCGGCATAGGTCTTTCAGCCGTTATTGGCGCAACAATGGCAAAAGCGAGTCGCATCATTGCTATTGATATTAATGAAAGTAAATTTGAGTTAGCTAAAAAATTAGGCGCTACCGACTTTATTAATCCGAAAGATTACGACCGCCCGATTCAAGACGTTATCGTTGAATTAACCGATGGCGGTGTTGATTATTCATTTGAATGTATTGGTAATGTAAACTTAATGCGATCAGCCTTAGAATGTTGTCATAAAGGCTGGGGAGAATCTATTGTTATTGGTGTTGCTGGTGCAGGACAAGAAATATCAACACGCCCTTTTCAACTAGTAACAGGTCGAGTATGGCGTGGCTCTGCATTTGGCGGTGTCAAAGGCAGAACTGAATTACCAGATTACGTAGAACGTTATTTGGCTGGAGAATTCAAATTAAGCGATTTTATTACGCATACCATGCCTTTGGAAGACATTAATAAGTCATTTGAATTAATGCATAAAGGTGAGAGTATCAGAAGCGTTATTCATTTCGACAAATAATTATTTTCTGTAATAACAGACCATGTTAGTTATCCTTTAACTTATTAGAAAGTGTTGAACATCGCACTTTCTAATATCGTTCTACCTCATCTTTTAATCTAGGCTTTCTCACCTCGTTTTCACACAGTTGTCCCAATCTTATCAGCGCTTTTAATCTATGCCCGGTAGTTGGATGAGCAAAACGTAATCTCAGGCAATTTAAAAACCGCTTTATTGATGAGAATAATCGCCCTGGCGTTATTATAATACCTTCGGCAATAGCTTTTTCATAAAGTAAAAACGTGTTTATATTTTTTGGCAGTTGAACCCAAATAGCCAGCCCACCATCAGGTACCGTAAATTTTCAGGTGTTTTCCAATTAATTGGTTAACTGTTCTCTTTGCTTAAGTCGTACTTTACGGTACTAATATAAGGCTTGATGACTCTCGATTTTTTACCAAGTAGTCACTCCTGAACTATGTAAATGAAAAACATTTACATACATAAAATACGATAAAAAGATTGTTAATGTAATGGTAAGCATGAAAAGATAAGTTTCTAAGGAAATAAGAGGACCTTAATCATAGTGAAAAATTTTCTTAAAAAAGGAATAGAGGTCGTGCGTACCGTTGCAGATAAAACGACGGATGAGATAGCGGCAAGTTATTCCATTGTTAAAGAGAAGGTCAATGGTCTACCTATTTTTGTTTCTATTGAAAAATCAAATAAATACACTGATGAGCAATATGACGAAAAACATTATTTTGTTATACCCTTTGAACTTTCTGAATATAGATTTGCTTTGCATACTATGCGGTGTTTACCCAACGGTGTACCCGAAATCAATAACCTACCTAAGCGACGTGTTTTTCACTTTCCTAATGAACACTCCGAAGAAATGCTCAAAGGATACATGCGTCAATCTGCTGAGAGCAAAGTAAATGATATAACTGATAATAACCCGAGTGGTCTTGAGTCTTTAGCAAACCAAATAGACTCGCTAGATAAAAAGCTTACATACGGCATGTTATTGGTGGGTGGATTAGCCGCCATTGTTAACCCTTTATTAGGCGTTGGCATTGCAGCAAAGGCTCTTTTACCCGGAGTTGGTAGTATTATTAATAAATATGGATTGCGACCAACTGGAAAAAAAGTCACAGAATATCAACGTGATAAATCAATTAAAGCAGCAGAAGAACATATTACAGCAGAGTTTGAGAGTGCAAATACGCTTCAAGTCATTAACCCTATATTGCAAGAGTTAGCATTAACGCTTCGCACAACTGAGTCACAGCATGATCCGTTAACAGGTCCTAGTTTGGCTAGCGGTAGTATTCCTGAATTAGACGGGGAGAGATGGCGCGAGCTTACAGAGGTCGCTATTTGTCATGTTTATCAAGAAGTTTATGATACGCCCTCTTTACACAAGAAAGCGAACCTTGGCCCTGAAAATTTGAGGTGGCTAAAAATGATGTTCGATGTAAATAGTAAAAAAGACAATTAACATTAACGAGTATCCACTCTTATCTCTCTAAAACATAATATAACCAATACTATAAGGCTGGATATAATGAGAGAATTAATAAAGTCGCCATACTAATATTGAAAGCTCTCAGGCGTTTTTGATCAGTCAACAGTATTTGTATTTTTTGTCCTAAAACAATCCAAGCACTGATACACGGTAAATTCACAATGCCAAAGACTATTGCCACTAATAATACTGCACTTAAACTTTTTGTAGGTGCATAAATGCTTATAGACGTTAGCGCCATAGTCCATGCCTTTGGGTTAACCCATTGGAATAAGGCAGCCTGTATAAAGGAAAAAGGTTTAGCGCTTGAAGATTTTTGTTCAAAATTTCCGGTTGAACTGGCTATTTTGAATGCTAAATACAGCAAATAGATAATACTGAGTACTTTTAATATTTCATAGCTCATTGGAAAAGCATCAAATAATTTAATAACACCAAGGCCGACTAAAGCAATCATTAATGTAAATCCAATGCCAACACCTAACAAATGCGGCATCGTCTTTTTAAATCCAAAATTTGCACCTGAGTTCATCAGCATCAAATTATTGGGGCCTGGCGTTATTGAAGACACAAACGCAAAAATAATTAAGGCTGATAATACGTCGAAATTCATAGTTAGTTGCTCTTTATTTTTTGTTGTGCAATATTAAATGAAATTCACTACAATTTTCGCGCGTCTTGCATCAACAAACCAACAAAAAACACAACTTATGTTCAAAAAAGACAGATATAACGACAGAATATTGCACGAGTTAACTAAAAATGGTCGACTGCCCAATTCTGAGCTTGCAGATATCATAGGCCTATCACCTTCGGCGTGCCTTCGAAGAGTACAAGAACTTGAAAGTAGCGGTTTGATTAAAGGTTATCGTGCTATTTTAGATAGTGAGTTAATCGGAAATAGTTTTATCGCTTATGTGGGCATTGGTCTTAATGAGCATTCAACTGACTCACAACTTGCTTTTGAACAAGCAATAAAATTAGCAGACGAAGTAAAAGAGTGTCACAACGTTACAGGATCGTTTGAATATTTACTGCGCATAGAAACTAAAGACATTAAATCTTTCAAGTTATTTCATGCAAACATTCTGGGAGTAATATCACAAGTGAGTACAATTACCACTCATGTAGTAATGGACTCTCCTAAAGACGATAGAAATTAAGGACGAGTGAATTTTGATAATTTTCAATTTTAGTATAAAAAGAAGTGTAAAATATTGTTTTAATCTGAAGTGAGGTTTTAGAGGTACTTTATCTATAACACATAGGTAAGAGAGTGCATATAGTGCACCCGACTTACCTATTTGTCATATATTATTGCTTAAACAGCAACAACTTTATTTGCACATGGTCCTTTCTGACCTTGTCCAACTTCAAACTCAACAGCTTGGCCGTCAGCCAATGTTGCATATTCGCCACCAGATTGGATTTCTGAATGATGAACAAACAAATCTTTACTTCCATCTTCTGGAGTAATAAATCCGAAACCTTTATCTGCATTAAACCACTTAACGATACCTTTACTCATAACACTCTCTTTTCATTGGTGAAAAATATAGTTCTAATTTGCTATCACCATTACAAATCAGAATTTGAATTTGAACTTGAATCTTATTAATCCACTCTATATGGAAATTATAGACTGTATTTTGAATTAACGAAGCATGCTACCTGTCTTTTTCATACTAACCACTTTTCGTGCTATTTCAAGTAACGCAGGTGAAACATCATCAGCACCGTTTTTTATCAATTTACTCACATCACCCGATGAAAAGAATGAGCCACGATCAGCCTTCACACCCAATGATCTCACAAAATCTTTTGTTTTTCCTGTACTACGGGTATCAATATATTTCAAAATAATTTGTTCATTGAAACTTTGAGGTACTTCTTTCAAAGTAACAATCGTATCGGTGAGTGATTTTATTTCCGATTCTAACATTTCAATTAATTGGGCAATATCTGAATATGGTTTCATTGAGTTATATAGCTCTTATAATATTATCTGACAATGCCAATAGGCAATCACTCTACAGGAGAAGCAAGTTAGAACTAACCAGCATGCTTAAAAAAATGATTATACAGTGAAAGAACCTGAGTAAATAGCCTCTATTGTAAAAGGTAAGAGGAAATCGCAAATGATTGTGATATTCCCGTTTTTATCATGCATTATCACTAGTAATACATCATAAAAGAAGCTGCAGACAGAACTTCCTTTTTATGACCACTTATTATTGCTGTTTTAGTAATATATATAACAGACTACCTGTTTAGTTTAGCTAAAAACATTATAATCACTGCAAGATCTAAAAAACAAAGAATAGGGTAACCCATGAACACAAAAATATACAAACGCGTACTTATTTTAGCTGGAGATTTAATGCATGCTGCTCAGCGAAAAAATCAAAATCGCTTCGATAATTTGTATGGTGAATTAAAACAAATATGCGACGAAAATGAAAGCACCGATAAAGACCATCCTGTGCAATGGGAAACACTCGCAGACTTCACAGACGATTATACACTCGCTATTGCTATTTACGAAAAAGCATTACTGAAAGCTGAAGAGATTAATTCAAAGGACTTTCGTTCATCGATTGGATTTTCAGTAGCAAGCCTACAAGTAGAATTAGGTGAGGAAGCAAATGCCATTGAACATTTAGAGAAAGCTAAAATCAGCTGTAATAAAATAGCTGATAAAGAGTTAAAAGATGAAATACATGATTTATTAGAAAAATTAACAAATGCTTAGACGTTAAGGCTTAATAATTTTGATCATCATTTCGCCTCCATGCATCTGCTTTGATGCATGATTGATTAGAAAGGCATAGATGGGCATAGTGCCTATTCAATGCATCATTTTATTTTATTGGCAAATATCGAGTATTTTATCTTAAGTAACATTTTATTTAATCGTGTGGATTGCTTACGAAATTATTGAACATAGCTCTATACGTTAGATTGATTGTGTCAGTTAACATAAAATCAATCCGCTTCCTTCTCATTAAAAACTTAACATTGACGTACTATCGTTAATTAACACACATAAATTCCTGCTGTCATAAATACTCAATTGCTCTTAGCTTCATTAGAAACGTTCTAGTTCTATATTGGAATGATCAATATTCATGCTGATAACAGAAAAAAGTAACGCGGTTTACAACCTACCGACCGGTCGGTTATAATCCATTAAATCTAAAAAAAATGAAAACTGTTAATATGTATTAGGCGACAATTAGCTTGGCCGGCTCGCGACAATTAGCTTGGCCGGTTTT
>JASDWX010000081.1:0-55872 GCA_041890515.1 Alteromonadaceae bacterium | reverse complement strand
TAATAAAAACAACCTGTTCAAAGCTCAACAACACTTAGCGGGAACATAGCCATTCAAAATAGTAGTTGGGATGTAGTCGAAAAATTACAGCCTGATGCTAATGGTGTTTTTAGCTTCTCGTCAGATAATGAATTAATCAATTACACCATAGCAGCTAAAACTCAGCAAACAGGAAAGGCTGAAGGCCTAGACTTTGTTAGTTTTCATCAGGTAAAAGCGACTACGGCTGCGATCTATCAAGCTCAACATGCTGAAAAAATAGATAATACAAATTGTGAATGTGTTACTAAAAATGTTGAAGTAACTCATGCGCCAATTTTTAATATTGCTAAAGTAACCAGTTCAGCAAACTTTACTGAGACAGAAATATTAAATGCGCAAAGTACTCATTTTAACAACGTAGAAGCTTGTCGTATTGTTGATGGCAGTTGGCCAATACATTCTTTCTCTATTGTGGGTATTGGTAACAATAGCAATGTGCTGGGGGCAGCTGGTTTTATTGAAGATTTTAGCCAGATAGCTTTGAATACTAACAATGAAGAAATTTGGATGTTAGCTGCTTTTGATGGCGTTGAGGAAGTTAGTTTAACTAATGGTCATCAAGCTTTCACTACACATCAGTCATTTTTAGGCCTTGAACATTTCGATATTGACGTTGTCGAAGGCGATAACTCTGTTGAGTTATTCAATAGTCACGTTTATGTTTCAGAAACTGAATATCAGTCGAATGCTGAAGTTGTATTTACTGAAGTTGATTCAGCTTTTGGCTCTATAAAAATATCAAGCCAACATCAAGTTATCTCTCCTGTTTCTGCTACTAGTTTTGCAGTAGAAGCTTCTGATAAAAAACCAGATGTTGATGATGTGTTCTTTTCAGAAATAAAATCTGACTGGAGTTATGATTATAGCGATGTTGCTGATTATCCAATGGCTATTATCTCTGTTAACTACCAAGATTTTGACTTGCAAGCTAATACACCTATGCCAGTAAAATGGACAAGTTATGGTGAAATTACAGGGCAATTACCGGTAACAATGGCTTTGGAAGGTTATGATGAAATCATCAATGATGACACGCTTATTTTAGAAACAAATACCATTTTGATTCAAAGTGAAAACACAAATAATTATGCCAACTATTTATTGTATTACCAAAATGGAAGTCATAGCACTTTTGTTAATAACATAAAAAGTTATCATATTTCGATTGAAAAATAAGAGAGATAATAATATAAAAACGGCGCTAAATAGCGCCTTATTTTTTTGTTATAAGTAGAGGGTATTACTTAGTCTAACGTCTGTTTAGCTCTTACAGGATTAGCATACATGGTTAATAACCAATGCTTTTGTTCTTGGGTTAACTCAGACATACGGTCATTAAGCTTATCCATTACGTTCTGCTTAGTAGCTTCTTGGTTAAGTTCTGCGTAAGCGGTTAAGTTACTGTCATATAATTTATAATTAGCAATAATTTCTTGATCAATCGCACTAGCAACAGCTTTACTGTCTGCAAAATCACCACCTATAACATGACCAAACTCCACATGAACTCGGCCCTTTTTACCAACTAAACCACGAGTGATACTGTTTAAATCTTCATTTTCTTTTTTCTGATAACTGCCTGTTGCTTCACGTTCTGCAAGTTCGATTGCTTTATCGCTATCGCAGGGATCAAATTCATAAGAGACAGAGACCGGAATAATATTAATTTCAGTTAGGTAGTCGGCAATTGATTTATGCTTTCCTTTATTTAAAAACAGCATTGAAATTAACGCAGAATTGGTTTTATCAATACCATCTTTAGCACGACCTTCGCGTTGTGCTATCCAGATGTTTTGTTGGCGTTCATGAACCGTATGATGGATATATGAAGATAACTGTTTAGATGCATTTAGCATTGCTCTCTTGCTTTCTTCACTGCGCTTAACAATGAAGCTTTTATTAATGCGCATTAAATCAGCAACCCAAGGTTGATGAAGTAAATTATCGCCTACAGCAGCTTCAACAGTATTAATGCCGCTCTTATATAGTGCCCAATTTATAAGAGCGACATCAAGCACGATGTCTCTATGGTTACTAATAAATAACATAGGCTTACTTGTGTCAAGCTTCTCTAAACCGTGAAAAGTAAAACCATCGGTGCTTTTTTTGATTAAATGATGTAAGTATTTTGCCACTTCACTTTGAATTTCTTCAATATTGTGAAATTTACTAGAACGAAGTTTTAAGGTCCATTTTACAAGTGTGCGGCAAAGTCTTGGCATTAGTTTATAAATGAAAGGCATTTTGAAACTGCAAATCGAAGATAGTAGCCCATGGTCACTGATCAGCTTTTGGATCACTGCGGCAACTTCATCATCTCGATAAGGGCGAATATCATCAAACATCTAAGATCTCTATAGCTGTTATACCGCTATTTTTTCAACGGTAAAATTGGTCGATATTATAACCGAAGTTTAAAAGAAAATGCTTGTATTGTTTTGAACTTATTATTTTAAACAAAAAGATTTCATTAACTTACAATTATTAACCAAAAATAATGAAAAATATTACGCAAAATCAAAATAAAGTTAAGAAATGTTCTACAGTTAAGAGGTAAGCTTTTTTGAATTAACTAATTTTTTTCATCTTCAGGCTTGCATTTTTTGACTTTACCCACAAGTCTTAAGATAGATAGAGTAATTAATAAAAAGGAATACCTATGAAAATAAATCTTTCCGGTCACCATGTAGATGTTACGGATGGTGTAAAAGAACATATCGATGAAAAATTCTCAAAAATTGCTAATCATTTTCCTACCCTAATTTCTTTAGACATTATCCTTTCGAAAGAGCATGGTCGATTTGGTGCAGAAATAACAACAAATTATGAAGGTGGTCGTATTTCTGTTTCTGCTCAAGATGATGTTATGTTCCCTTCAATTGCGAGTGTTGCAAAAAAGCTTGATGCAGCGCTTAAACATAGAAAAGGCCAACTCAAAGCAAACTTACACAGTAAACCTCATTCTGTGACACCTGAAATTGCTCATGAAAAAGTTCAAGAGATGAACTTGAACTAATCATATAGTAGTTGATTTTCGATTTTACGGGAGCTGATAGCTCCCGTTTTGGTTTCTAGCAGTTTGTTTCTTATATGAATGGTATACTTAAGGTGTTGAAAATAATCTTGTAGATGTGAAATATGTTAGTCCTTTCAAATAATGTATCGCTAGATGAAAATGAACTTGAGCTAACAGCTATTCGTGCACAAGGGGCTGGTGGGCAAAATGTTAATAAAGTCTCTTCAGCTATTCATTTACGTTTTGATATAAAAGCGTCGTCTTTGCCCGATTTTTATAAAGAGCGTTTACTTGAATTAAAAGATAAGCGTATCACTAAGGAAGGGGTTCTCATCATCAAAGCACAACAATATAGAACACAAGAGAAGAACCGGGAATCTGCACTTGAGCGAATCGTAGAGTTAATCAAAGCGGCGATGATCGTTCAAAAAGTGAGAAGAGAAACTAAGCCAACGAGAAACTCTAAAAAAAGACGCTTAGCGGGAAAGTCTCACCGCAGTAATGTTAAAGCATTACGCGGTAAGGTCACTGATTAAGTATGAAGATTAAAGTTTTTTAACTTTACGTCGTAAACCAAATATTGATAATACACATAAAGTAAAATATGAAAAACTACCGCCACCACTACCAGACGATTCTTCATTATTGAGCGAGGTATTTTTAACTGAAGCTAGACTGGCATCAGTTGTCGCTGAATCATTAATAATCGTGACAGTATAAATCGTAACAAAATTATCTACGCCAGGAACAAAATCAGCATCCTCGCATTCTGTGCTTGTATATTCAGGCATAGGGATTTCTGAGCAAATAGGTAATAATGCAATGTTATCTAGGTTGTCCATACCTCCAGTAACTTCACCAAATACGGTAAAACCACCATTTTGTGCATCTAAATTAGCACTGTTATCTTTATAATTGATAAACCATTGGCTCGTTGCACTATTTGGATTACCTCCTACCTTTGCCATCGCAATGGTACCTCTAACATTTGAATAAATAGGTTCATTAAGTACAGCTGGATCAGTTGATATTGCAGTTAAAGGAAAGTCACCATCAAATGAGTACCCGCCTGCCTGCACGATAAAGTCAGGTACTAAACGATGCACAACGGTATTATTGTAATCACCTTCATTTATGTACTTTAAAAAATTCTCAACAGTTTTAGGTGTTGTTTGATCATGCAAATTTATTTTGAAATTGCCTTGAGATGTTTCAAACTCAACAATAGTTGCATTGCTTGCAAAAGAAAATAACGTAGCGAGTGCAAATGCACCCGCGAGCGTCTTAGGAGTTGCTTTATACATAGTAACCTTACGTTTTGAGTGATAGTAATAAGAGAAAACAATGTCAATGATATTAAAAGCATTATTGAGAAACAACAAGAGGTTTTGTCGCTTGATTACCTTTTAATACACATTTATACTTTATAGTATCAAGTATAAAAAATGCATATTGAAATTTACAATATGCATTTTAGGGATTAAATAACACCAGCTAATATTTATAAAGAATGAAAAAAACGTTCGCTACGCGGAAGGTAATAATTATCATAATTTAAAGAAAAAGCGACTTTACCTGAGCGGCCAACAATTTCGTTACGAGGTACAAAACCTATCACGCGAGAATCTGCACTGTTATCACGATTATCACCCAACACTAAAAATTGTCCTGCAGGCACTTTTATTTCATTGAAATTAGCTAAACCTGAAGCAGCCTTATTAACGCGAATATTATGTGATTGACCATTAATCGTTTCAGTGTTATCAAAATAATCGTTAGCATGACTCTTTTCTGTTAATGTTTCTTGGTAGCTTATTGCTTGTCCATTTATCAATAATTTATTGCCTTTCATTGCGATATTATCCCCAGGTACACCGATGACACGTTTTACTAAACGCTTGTCTGAAACTACTGAGTCAAAAATAATAATGTCGTTAGTTTGAGGTTCGGCAAGTTTAATAAGTGAAATATGAGTGAAAGGTAAACGAATATCATACGCCATTTTATTAATGAATATTCTATCGCCTTCAACAATAGTTGGCTTCATAGAACCTGTGGGAACGTCACTCCAGTCCGCAACTGCACTGCGAAAAACCAACATTAAACAGATAAAAAGAAATAGTGATTTATTTTCTTTCCATAATTTCGATAAACGTTTGTTCATATTTACTTTCCTTTTAATACACCGATGACACAATAAAGATAATTAGGATTACACTTTGTCTATTATGACTATGATTCTGATTAATTGTTTCGTATGAAATGTAACTGATTATGACAATTTTCTGTATGAGGACATAAGAGCAAAGTTAAATATGAAACCTTTTGATGAAATATGTTCTTTATAACATTGTAATTTTTTATTAATCGGCTTTATGTGGGGAAAATACTAAGGCAAAAAACGGTTGGTATTGCTTGCTACTATTTTTCTTCCTAATTCATAAATAAGCTCATCATCAGCTCTTTAAAGCATATTTGAAACTTTTTCTAATATGAACCCTGCTTTTTGCACTTTAAGGATGGCAGTAACGGGGTCTTCTTGACGAGATTATTCAGGTGTTTCATCTATCATGTCGCGGCGAGTATGATCTATAATTACACCAGTATCACCTATTTTAATGTTGAAAAGGCGCATTATTGAGCTTTATTATATTTGCTTTATTATATTTGCTTTATTATATTTGCTTCATTAAAATTGCTGTATTAACAAATGTTTACCCCTATCTGCATCGCTTATCTAAAGGATAACTTACCTAAATTATAACATTAGGCATTATTGTTCCTAGGTAAAGGGGGGATAAAAACAGAAATAAAATTTGATGATAAATAAAAAGTTAATATTTACTTGAATTTTTTACAAAAGCTAAGGAGAATTCCATCGAAATTTACGCACATTATAAAGCAACCAACCAAAACGATTATATCAATGACTAAAAAGATAAAAGTTCCGTTAAAACATAAAAATGTAAACTCAGCTGAAATAACTTTAGGTCTAACCGATCCTAAAAGTCCAAGTAATGTTGGTGCTGTGATGCGTGCGGCAGGTTGTTATCAAGTGGATACCGTACTATACAGTGGTGTCAGGTACGCTAGAGCTGCAAAGTTTCATACCGATACACAGAGTGCGAGTAAAAAAATCCCCTTAATTGGTGTGGAGTCATTGGCTGATAGTTTACCTGAGGGTAGCAAGCTAATATGCGTAGATTTAATTGAAGGGGCTATTCCATTACCTGCATTTACTCACCCTAAAAATGCAATGTATGTATTTGGTCCTGAAGACGGCACAATTAGTCAGGAAGTTATCGATAAGGCCGATGCTGTGGTTTATATACCGACAAATGGCTGCATGAACCTAGCGGCTACCGTTAATGTACTGCTTTACGACCGATTAGCAAAATTACCAACAGCCATAGGTGATGATGAACTTATCCGTAAAAGTAGAGATACTAATAATACGGTAAAGGTTAAAAATTAAATGAAAGAGAAGTTGTTTTGTTTGTATGTTTGTATATAAAACAAACAAAAAAACGAATAAAGTAGATAAAAAACTTGACTATCTAAGTGAAAGATATAAAATGCACGCAGCTAGAAAGTACTACCTATATTTATGTACCAAGTTTCGAAGTTATGTTAGTAGCTCGTCCTGTTTAATAAGTCATAGCAACACTCTCAGCAACATCGTTTTAGTGAGTTTAATTATTTAAACGGCTAGAACAAATTAAGATTAAAATTATATTAAACAAATAGGATACTATTATGTCTACAACTACTGGTACAGTAAAATGGTTCAACGAGTCTAAAGGTTTTGGTTTCATCGAGCAAGAATCTGGTCCTGACGTTTTCGCACATTTTTCTGCAATCTCTGGCGACGGTTTTAAAACTCTTGCTGAAGGCCAAAAAGTACAGTTTACTGTTACTCAAGGTCAGAAAGGTCCTCAAGCTGAGAACATTCAAGCTCTTTAATTTTGTATATTGAGTTAACTTAGGTTACCTCATACAAATAAATAGCTAAAAAGGGTAAGACTTATGTCTCACCCTTTTTTTGTGGGAAAAATTTAGCATATGCTTTTAGCATATCAAGCATTATCTGCATTAAATAATTGTCAATATGATTATGCTCAAGTTAATGCGGTTACAAAACTTGACGCACTCTCTCGTAATATTTATCTAAAAAAGCAAGCACCTTGGTTTGCATAACGATTAAAATATCTAATCCTGTTTCTCGACTTTATTGGTATTGTCGAGTTGCGCTTGGCAAAGCCATGCAGTGGATCTATTCTATCGAAACCTAAACTAGTGCATAACACGAATTCACTCAAATGGTTTTATGGAAGATGCTAAGCCAACGTCATCATTTAGATGACGAACCTCGACGTTTTATTGCGTTATTTGATGAATTATATCATAGGAAAATCATGCTTATTGTTATTGCTATTGCTGGTGTTGATCTTATGCAACTTTATCAGGGTAACCATTGAGTTTTGAATTTACTCGCTGTTAATCCATACTTATTGAGATACAATAATTATCATATTAACTAAAATTTTGTTTATTTAACCAGTAAATGGTTGGTCGTCTTCTTTATTTTTTTATTTTTTTACTTACCTCTTGAATTTTATCGCTTTTATTTTATGGCATTAGTCTTGTAATAACAAAGCTAAGTTACTAACCATTTTGTTGATAACAATCTTTAATAAGAGAAGGGATAATATGAAAACACTAATCGCTACGGCACTTATATTGGCAAGTACCAGTTCGCTTGCTTCTAATGCATCATTTACAAATGATTCATGTGATGTGGATATTTCAGGTGGAATTAAAATTACCCCTGCAACTATTGAGTTCTCAAAAAACAAAACACAACTTTATAAAATTGTTGATAATGAAATGTTATATGTTGATGGTAAGCAAATTAACTTATCTCAGAGTCAACAGTCTTTAGTAACAGACTACGCTAATAGCATCAGGTCTACTCTTCCTGAAATAAAAGATATAGCATTAGATGCTATCGATCTTGCAAGTGACGGTGTTAATTTAGCCTTTAATGAGTTGTTAGGTGAGGGCAATGATATTAGTGCTGAAATTACTACCCAACTTTCTGAAATTCGTAAAGAAGTGAATGAAGGCTTTACCAACGATAAAGAAATTTCTTTTGATGAAGACGGGTTTTCAGGAGATGATTTTTTTAATGAAGGTTTCGAAAAACGCATTGAGAGTGCTGTAGAAACAATAGTACAGAACTCTATTGGTAGTTTGTTGATTGCCGTTGGGCAACAAATGCTATTTTCAGGAGGTGATATGGATACTTTTGAAACACGCATGGAAAATTTTGGTGAAAAAATAGAGCAAGAAATGGAATCTCGTGGATATGAGATTGAAAAACGTGGTGAAGCACTTTGTCAATCTGTTGTCGAAATTGATGCACTGGAAGATCAACTTACTCATGATATAGAAGAATTAGCAGACTTTAATTTGTTAACAACGAGTATTTCGTCAAAAAATAGTGAAGATCTTATGTAAGGATATTCTAAGTTTACGTGAATTTCTCTAGAGTTCGGTATTACAGAGTAGATGTTTCCAACCATTTACGGTGAATAAAAACCGAGTAGGATTATAAGTCCTGCTCGTTTTTTGTTCATACGGTGATGAATATTAACTATTTGTCATTTGTGATTGCTCATCAGCCCAGGCGAGTGCTTCATTGTAATCCTTAATCACTTTCTCTTTATTAATGCCTAATTTTTTCATCACAATAGCCGTTTTATCCCATTGCGCATGCTCGATGAACCCTAATAATTGAATCAATTCAGCCATAACCCCTTTTTTTGTGAGACGCGGTTCTTTGATTTCTTGAGCTAGGGGCAGTTTCTCTAATACATCTTCGAGCTTTTCATCTAAAATAGCATCTATTAACGATAATAGACCAGTTAAAAAAGCAATAGAGGTATCTACAGGAACACTGATGTCTTTAGCGGCAAGTTCACAAAACTTTGCTCTAGCCATTGCTGAATTGATTAACTCTGAGGGCTTATCTGGGTTTACATTGACAGCAAACATTAAACCTAAAAAGCGTTTCAACTCTTGAGAACCAAGAATTACAAGTGCTTGCTTAATTGATGAAACTTCATTACATCTTCGAAAAATGGGTGAATTTACATAGCGTAATAATTTATAAGAAAGTGTTACATCTCGTTCAAACACAGAAGTGATACTGATTAAATCTAACTCAGGTTTTGACGTTTCATAAAGGAGTTCAGCCATCGCCATTTGTGACGGAGACAAACTTTTAGTTTTTACCATTTCAGGTTTTGCAAAGAAAAACCCCTGAAAAAATTCAAAACCTAACTCAAGTGCTTGATTATATTGTTCGTATGTTTCAACTTTCTCAGCAAGTAATTTTATATGAGGAAAGTTAACAATCGCTTGTTTTACTTCTTTAATATCTTCAATAGAAGATATTTGCCAGTCAATTTTTATGATCTTGATATAAGGGAAAAAATGTATCCATACTTTTTGATGTTCATAGTCATCAAGGGCTAATGTATAACCTTGCTCATAAAGTGTTTTACAAATAGCTAAAAGTTTTTTACCCGGTTTAACTGTTTCTAAAATTTCAACAACTACTTCATCAGTCGTCAACATATTAGCGTAACCTAGGCTAAGTGTTTCAAGGGTAAAGTTGATAAACGCAGGTTTATTCGCTGTAAACTCGCCAATGCCTAAATTAAACTTACTTGCCTCAATCATTTTTGTTGTGGCTACATCACCATCAATATTAGGAAAAACGTTGTTAATACTGTCTCTAAATAACAATTCATAGGCAAAGAGGTTTTTGTCTTTATCTAGAATAGGCTGCCTAGCGGCATAAAAATACATATAAATTCCTGATCACATCGTTATTACATTGAATATATTGGAAAAAGGCCTAATTAGCATCAACTATTTTTATATATACACTACGGGGATAAATCATTACGTTTCATAATTCACTTATTATAGTTGAAATCAATAAAAGTATAGTAATAGGAAAATATCTCGTCATACTAGATCCAAAATATTATTATTTTAAGCTATTTAATTAAATAGCACAAAACTATTAGGAGTCAAATTTGGCATTTGGAACATTATTTTCTTTAGCTTTATATTTTATTGTAATGATCGGTATAGGTTTGTACGCCTATAAGAAATCCACAAGTGACGCAGCAGGTTATATGCTGGGAGGGCGAAGCTTGAGTCCTTCAGTTACTGCGCTTTCGGCTGGGGCTTCAGATATGAGTGGTTGGATGTTGATGGGCTTACCTGGAGCTATGTATGTGACAGGTTTAAGCAGTATTTGGATTGCAATCGGTTTAGTTATAGGTGCGTATTTTAATTATCTGATTGTTGCCCCTCGATTAAGAACGTATACCGAAGTTGCTAATGACTCTATCACATTGCCTGATTTTTTTGAAAACCGCTTTAACGATAAACGCCACCTTCTTCGAGTAGTGTCTTCTATTGTAATCATTCTATTTTTTACGCTTTATACATCATCAGGTATTGTGGCTGGTGGGAAGTTATTTGAAAGCTCTTTTGGTTTGAATTATGAAGCAGGGCTTTATGTTACTGCTGGTGTTGTTGTTCTTTACACCATGTTTGGTGGATTTTTAGCGGTAAGCTTAACGGATTTTGTTCAAGGTTGTATTATGTTCGTCGCGCTTGTTTTGGTTCCTTTTGTTGTGATCAGCGACATTGGTGGCTTACAAATAGTCAATGAAACTGTTAACGCTCTTGATGCTGAAAAATTTAATATGTTCAATGGTGTGAGTGTATTGGCTATTGTTTCAGCGATGGCATGGGGATTAGGCTATTTTGGTCAACCTCATATCATTGTTCGCTTTATGGCGATTCGTTCTGTTAAAGATTTACCCGTTGCTCGTCGTATTGGCATGACTTGGATGATTGTTTCTATTTGTGGGGCAATGGCTACAGGCTTTTCTGGTATTGCTTATGTGGCTAAAACTGGAATAGCATTAACGGATCCAGAAACCATTTTCATCTTATTTTCTCAAGTTTTATTTCATCCTCTCATTGCTGGTTTTTTACTTGCCGCAATTTTGGCCGCAATAATGAGTACTATTTCGTCTCAACTTTTGGTGACCTCAAGTTCACTAACGGGTGATTTCTATCAAGCTTTTCTTAATAAAGAAGCGACTGATAAGCAACTTGTGCTTGTCGGTCGTTTATCTGTATTGTTAGTTGCCATTGTTGCGATATCCTTAGCATATGACCGTGATAGCTCGATTTTAAGTCTTGTCAGTAATGCTTGGGCTGGTTTTGGAGCTGCGTTTGGACCGTTAGTTATTTTAAGTCTTTACTGGAAGCAAATGAATAAACAAGGTGCGTTAGCGGGAATGTTAACAGGCGCATTTACTGTTTTATTTTGGATTTATTCACCGGTAACTATCGGTGGTGTTCCTTTGAGTTCCTTGATGTATGAAATTGTTCCAGGGTTTATTTTTGCAACTATTGCGATTGTTGTTGTGAGTAAACTCACTGATGCGCCAGATGAATCTGTTGAAAATATGTTTGATGAGATGTTAGAACAGCACAATATTGATTAAGCTATTTATATTAAAGCTAAATAACCTTAATTTAGCTTTATAAAAAGGCCATTATTGATATCCAATAATGGCCTTTTTCGTTAATCAATATGTCTTTTGTTCGCTAAATTTTAAATCGACCAGTTAATATTCTTATCAATTGCGTTTTGCCATTTCTGAAGGGGTTCATTTTTGTCACCAACCACTATAATATTACTATGTGTAAAGTGTTGAGATTTACCTATCAACTTATCATCTGTAAAGTTAGCGCTGAACGCCAGATCTTCATTATTTGGAACGACAAAAACCGTAACGGTACTTGTTACGCCTTGATAGACTAAATGCAGACTTTTTATGCCATCAAAGCGGCAATAATCAGCAAACAATAATTTACCGATACCTGATGTGAAACTGCCGTTAAACGTCGCCATTTTATCGTTTAGAGAGGCTAAGCTGATATTTTCTGTAGATGCGTTAGAAAAGTAATCTTCTTCGTGAGCAATATGTGCAATCGCATAGTCACCTAATGTACTGTATGCACTAGAAAATTGAATAAAGTTAAAGGTTAAACCCATCGCAAACGCAACTGATGCAGCTAAAGACAAACGAACACGACTTTTACGTTTTTGTTGCTGATGGCTGGCGAGTGTTTGACGTAAAATTAGTTTATCGCATAAGTCGCTTGGCACCTCAACATTCATTGCTTTAAAAAGTTTACTGTCTAAATCTTCAAGTTCTTGTGTAAAACTTCGTTTAGCAGGATCTCTTTTAATTGCATCAAGCATATCTTCATCACGGGTATTAGGATCTGCATAAATACGTCGTCTAAATTGCAAATCATCCATTGTACTGACCTCTAACTTTTGTTGTATTTTCTAAAGCTTCTTTTAACTGATTACGAGCTCTAAACAGCCTTGTCATGACGGTGTTTTTATTTAAATCAAGTTGTTTAGCTATTTCTTCACCAGAAAACCCACCAATAATTTGCAACACTAATGGTTCTCTATATTCTTCTGGCATTTGTGCTATTTTCTCACGAAGCCAATAATTTTCAATTTCTTGTTCATTACTGGTTGATTTAGTATCAGTAATCGCGGCTTCTTCATATTCACTCATATCAAAGCGTTTGCGTTCAAAACGACGAGCATTTTCTCGACGAAGAATGGTGATCAACCATGATTTAGCTGCTTTTTCATCTTTCAATGAATCTAAAGCTCGCCATGCCCTTAAAAAGGTTTCTTGCACTAGATCTTCTGCGATATGCTTGTCGTGGCAAAGCCAATACGCGTAGCGAAATAAATCGCTATGCAATGCTTTGACCAGTGCTTCATATCTAACTTGTTTTGTTGCCATGTTGTAAGAGACCTGCGCTGACATTATTTTATTTCGCTTTTAAAAAATCATTTTATGTTTTATGTTGGATTCAGAGATAATAATGTTTCTTTATTCACGTTTAAGCCCTGCTTATTAATATCTTGGATCAAAGACGATAAGTTTTTACCTTGCCAATCTTGTGCTTCTTTGCCGTAATAACATTGTTGTAATGACTGAATCTCTTGTTGAAACGTATCATTTTTAATTGCTTGTAAAGCATCATCAAGTGTAGCTGTTATTGCTTTACCTGCTTGTGATTGTAAGGTGTTTATCCAAGGTGAAATTAAGGACAATACTTCTAATCCTTGATTTTTTTTACATGCTGATAACAAGGACAAATAGACATTACTATGTTTAGACTCACTTTTAGAGGCTTTTTCTAGTGAAGGTTTAGCGAGTCTTGCACTGATAAACCATGCAAAAACGGTGATTAACCATAAAGCTAAAAATAGCCATTGTAACCAAGAAGCTTGAGTAACAATAACCGTTTGAAGAGGTGCTAACACTTTGCTTTTAGATAGGGTGTTTTTAGCTGGCTCTGCTTCAATGTCGGTATTGGGTAATACCGTAATAGTTTGTGTTGCAATCGTAGCAACTTGATAACGGTTAGTAACAGTATTCCACCAAGGAATGTTTATTTCCGGCAACTGATATTCCCCAGGCTTACTCGCAACAATGGCAAAATTTCGTACCTTCTGACTAACTAAATGGCCACTGGTCATTCCTGTATGTAATTGTGCTTGGTCAGGGTAAACCTTTAAACCTTTTGGTGCGGTCATTTCGAGTACCGGCAATTGCTCTT
Organism: Alteromonadaceae bacterium; assembly: GCA_041890515.1. GTDB lineage: Bacteria > Pseudomonadota > Gammaproteobacteria > Enterobacterales > Alteromonadaceae > Colwellia_A. The sequence goes on along the minus strand of JASDWX010000081.1, from coordinate 42,056 downwards.
GGGATAATCCCGCAGCAGTTAACGTGATACTTCGAGTAATAGGTTCTCCAACGGTAAATGTTGTAATGTCTGGCTGCCAATTTTGGTGGATAGTCAGTAAGTTACTCGGTAACCAAGTGCCTTGAAACGTGTCTGGAATAGGACGAACGACTAATGGGATTTCATCACCAATAACACTAACAGGTTGAGTTTCTGAAAAGCTAAACATGTTATTTCTTCTGGTCGATGGCAGTAGTACTTCTCCCGAAAATACAGGTGATTTTAAGAGAAATTCACCACTATTTTTTGGGCTAATCGCATAGGTTCTTTCAATAACACGATAGCGACGGCCGTTAATAATTGTGTCTTCTTCTTTGTCTTTACCTATTTGGGTTATGCTAGCACCTTCTAATGTCGGCTCAGTTAAGCTGCCACGTTTTAATTCAGCTGAAAAGTGAAGCTTCACCGTTAATGTTAATTGTTGTTGCACATAAACTTCTTTGGTCGATACTTCAGAAGTTATAAATAAGTCTTTTTGTTGATCAGCACGAGGATCTTGTTCTGCTAAGACGTTAACTTGAATCGCTTGAGTGTCCATTCCTTCTATCGACAATGGTGGAATGACGAAGTCCCCTGACTTCTTACTTATTAGTAAAGTACTCCAAGTTGTCGTTCTTGTTGTTTTAAAGTTCACCATACTTGTTTGTGAGCTAACAGAGGTTCTGCCAACGATAAAGTCTTTTAACAAAACAGACGTATTTAAAGCATTTGTATCAACATCATCATCAATGGTGATTTTTAGAATAAAAGATTCATTAACCACAACAGGATTTTTATTGATAGTTGCACTTATTTGACTAGCAGCTAGAACATTGTCTATTAAAAGTGTGTTGCTAAGAAAAATAGCTATTACGACTATTATTGTTTTCATTACTATTTTTACCACTGTTTTGTTCCTTTTGCGCTACTTCGGTTATTACGACGCTTTTGGTATTCGAGCTGCATTTTATTTCTGAGTAACATATACGGGTCATCAGTTACTTTATTGAGTAACTGTTGATGTTTTTGTTCAGTTTCTTCTGCTAGTTTTTCCGCTGCACGAAGCTGGGCAGGTGTCTGTTCTGATTTTTCGTCACTTTGTTCCTTCGCTTCACTTTCTTTGGATTCCTTTTCTTGTTCTGTTTTTTTCTGTTCTTCTTCTTCTTGCACTTTTTCTTCTTCAGTTGGCTCCTTATCAGCACCTTCTTTTTTATCGCCTTTTTGTTCTGAAGCGTCTTCTTGTGATGGGTCGTCACTTTCTTTTTGCTCTTGGTCTTGGTTTTGACTCTCTTGGTCTTGCTGTTCTTGGTTTTTATCTTTATCTTTATTTTGTTCTTGTTGATCTTTCTGCTGCTCTTGCTGTTTCTTTAATGCTTCAAGGTAAGCTTTATTGGCTTTTGCATCCTCATGTTGAGGATCCTTTTTTAAGGCTTGGTCATAAGCTTCTATTGCTTCATCAATTTGCTTCAATTGAGCTAAAGCATTACCTTGGTTATATAAAGATTCAGTCGTATTATTTTGTTGAAATGCTTTTAATGCTTGTTCGTAATCACCTGAACGGTAAAAAGAACTTCCCTGCCATGATGAATTTTCAAAACTATTTGCGGCCTGTTGAAAAGCTTCAGAATTGAATTGTTTTTGTCCTTGTTGGTCTTTGGTTTGCCATAAATCATCCCAAAATGTCGTCGTTAAGTTTTCAGCTGAAACTTGATCATCCGTTTCAACGCTACTTAAATCTTTGGATACAGGGGGTAATGTTTGAGTTTTTGCATAACTTTTATCAACAGGTGTTATTAATAGGAATACTGGCAATATGGCGAGTAAACGTCCTCGACGAAAGTAGGGCAGTAATAACGGTAAAACAAGCAATAATAGGTAGGGACCAACTTCTTGCCATTGGTCACCTGTATTAGAGGACTCTTTCTGCTCTTGTTCTTCAATATCAAAAGGTTGACGAAGTAATTGTTCAATATCATTATTGTTATTAGCCAGCGTTGCGTAATTACCTTGTCCTCTTTTAGCAGAACCTTGCAATGCAGATATTGATAACTTAGGAACAATAATTGAGCCGCCAGAATCCTTCATCAATTCACCGTTATTAAGTTTTATCGGTGCACCTGCTTTTGTGCCAATGCCTAAAATATTTAGTCGATGATTATTGCTGCGGCTCCAATCAGTGATGTCTTGAATATCATAATTGTCGATACCATCGGTAAACCAATATATATCACCTTTGCTATGACCTGCATTGATTAACATGTCATGAGCCAGAGTTAGTGCGGCCAAAGGATTACTGCCAAGCTCTGGCATTAATTCAGGGGATAAAGAGGGCAATAATAATTTAATATTATTGATATCGTCTGTCAGTGGACTAATCGTGAACGCGTCTCCAGCATAAGCAATTAGCCCCGTTTCACCTTCAATCAATCGTTCAAGTAAATCAATTGCTTTATAGCGCGATCGTGTCAATCGATTAGGAGATATATCAGTTGCGTACATAGAGTAAGACATATCCATGATTAAGACTGAACCACGCGCTGTTTGATAAACGGGTTGTGGGAGTTTTTTCCAGGTGGGTCCAGCGATGGCAACAATCGTTAATAATCCAATAATAAAAGGCATAGTCAGTGACAGTTTTTTCTGGTTTTTTTGCTTATCAACTAACACATTCGCTAAATGTTCGGGTAATAATTGTTGCCAGCCTGATTGACTTAAACGATATTTTTTAAGCAAGTTTAAAGCAAACACCAAGGCAATGATGGCTAATAACCACCAAGGTCGAATAAAGTGAAAATCAGCCATGTTAACTACTCGCCCCTTTTAATTTGAATGCGGGTAGATTGACCCAGATTAAATAAAGAAATGACAACAGTAATGCGATTGCTAAGGGCCAATAGAAGAGTGCGTTAAGTGGGCGCATTTGTTGTTGGTCTTGTTCTATGGGTTCTAGTTCATCGAGTAATTGGTATATTTCACCCATGTCTTTACTGTCACGCGCTCTAAAATAGCGCCCTCCAGTTTCTGTCGCTAATTGTTGTAATGACTCTTCGTCTAACTCACTCGATGGGTTAATACGGCGTTTACCAAAAATTGAATTTTGGATCATTACATCGGCGCCAATTCCTACTGAGTAAATAGTAATATCTTTTGCGACAGCTAGCTCTAAAGCTTGTTCAGGTGTTATTTTACCTGCTGTGTTTTGACCATCAGTTAACAGTAATAATACCCTGTTTGACTGTTTTTTTGCATCAAAACGCTTTACCGCTAAGGCAATTGCATCACCAATCGCCGTTTGTTTACCCACTAAACCTAATACTGCTTCATCAAGCATTTGCTGTACCGTTTTCCTATCGAAAGTCATAGGAGTTTGCATGTAAGCATCATCACCGAAGAGAATTAGACCTAATCGGTCACCTGTTCTACGTTCTATGAAGTCACCTAATAATACTTTTAGCATATCTAAACGGTTAACTGTATTTCCGTTCAATTGCATATCTTCTACTTGCATACTGCCAGATAGGTCAACAGCGATCATCATTTCTCGCCCTTCGGTAGGTACATTAACGGCCTCACCTAGCCATTGTGGCTGGCTTGCAGAAATAACGACTAAAACCCAAATAAACAAAAACAAAAACCGAGGAGATTTTTTAGTTTTCGTTGAAAATGTTTGGCTTGAAGATTCTTGAATTAAAATTGGCATTTTTAATGCTGCTGCTTGGTTGTGATTTTTTGCCGGTAATAAATACATGATTAATGGTATTGGGAGAGCCAGAAGTACCCATGGTAATAAAAGTTCTATCATGATGTCACCTCAGAACCTGCAACGGATTTTTGCTTTAATACCTTTGGAGGAAGCGCTTGGTTAAGCCAAAGGTCTGCTGCTTCCTGTAATGTATTATTTAATGTTTCACTCGATGAGTTTTCAACAGGCTGATATTTATTGTTGAGTTGCTGACCACATAACGTTTGAAATTTTTCTTGGTGTTTAGTGGGTAATTTATTGATGAAAAAATTCTCTAATTGTTCGCCATGCAAAGAGGCAACCTCGTTACGTGGGAAATATTGAAAAGCAGCCCATTTTAATAATGTGACTATTTCGTCATTATTCTGGGTATTATTAAGGTTTGTTAGTGCAAGCTTTTTAGCATGAGATAGCTTTCTATTTTTCTGCCATTTCAAGATACTCAAAATAAGACCTATCAATAACAAAGCTAGTAATATCCACCAACCATACGCTAAAGGATAATTGTGAACTTGCTCGGGTAAATGTATATCTTTTAATTGTGCTAACTGCTCTGACGGTTGCTTTAACGCTTCCATGATTCGACTCCGTCAGTTAATTGTTGCTCTAAAGTTTGACCGGATGAAAAGTGTAAAATTCTGCCACCTGCTTTAAGTAATAAATCTTGTTTTTGCTTAACAAGAATATTTGCTTGTTGATGATATTTTTCAGCGGATGCTGGATCGCCAATCAGTAATTGTTGTCTTGATTGACCATCGGTAACGGCAACGTTCATTTTATATTTACTCGTGGGTAAATCGTGCTCTAGAGGATCACTGACCAGACAGACAACCAGCTCACAATGCCGATTGATATGAGATAAATGGCGAATGGTTTCTTGGCTAATATGATTACCATCGGTAATTAAATAAACTAAACTTCCTGGCCGAGCAAGTTGTCTTAATCGCGCGCAATTCTCTTCGAAAGATTTGTTAGCCGATTCATGCAATTGTTCGCTTGAGAATATTTCCGTTTGATTATTACTTTCAAGTGACAAGGTATGCTTATGTGTTTCAACTAAACTGTGTAAATAATGAAGTACACCTTCTTTGCGGCTTCGTGGTTTTAATTCGCTATGTTTATGCTCATTAAAAACAATACCACCAATTCTATCGCCTCGTCCTTTGGCGTGCCAAGTAACTAATGCGGCTAAATGTGCGGCTTGTACTGATTTAAATAAAAGTTGGCTACCAAACAACATTGAACTGCTGAGGTCGGTGGCCACAAGTACTGGACGTTCAACTTCCTCACGAAAAATTTTAGTATGTGTCTTACCTGTTCGTGCAGTAACTCGCCAGTCGATAGCACGTATATCGTCACCATTTTGATAATGACGTACTTCGTCAAACTCCATACCTCGTCCTTTACTACGAGATAAATAATTTCCTGACATTTGCCCGTGCAGGCTTTTGCGTGCAGCAAGATCAATTAAGCTTGATTTATTTTGGTATTGAACCAATTCATTAATCGATAATTCAACACCATTACTGGCAAGACTGTTGAGCACACTGGAAATGTCTTGCTGTTTTTTTTCTTTTTTTTGATTAAGCCACATAAATTTACTTACAATATAGATCGTTCATTTTTGATGTTGTTAAAGTCGCTTAAGCAACAGCGACTAAACTTAATAAGTGATCAAGTAGTTGATTACTATTAATACCTTCAGCTTCTGCTTGGTAAGTGAGTAAAATACGGTGACGTAAAACGTTATGAAATACGGCTTGTACATCTTCAGGGCTAACAAAATCGCGATTGTGCAACCAAGCACGGGCACGTGAACATCTATCGAGTGCGATAGTTGCTCGGGGGCTAGCGCCATACGCAAGCCATTTTTTTAGTTGATCATCATATTTCTCAGGCGTACGCGTTGCCATGATCAAATCGACAATGTAATTTTCTATTGCGGGTGCCATATGAATTTCCATGACTTCGTCACGAGCGGCAAAAATATCACTTTGTGAAATTGCTTTTACTGGCTTTTGGTTTTCTTTTTTATGTTGAAGTGCTTCACCGCGATTGAGTTTTAAAATAGCCAATTCGCTGGCTGCATCAGGGTAGTCAATTTCTAAGTGCATTAAGAAACGATCTAACTGTGCTTCAGGTAAAGGATATGTCCCTTCTTGCTCAATCGGATTTTGCGTTGCCATTACTAAAAATAAATCAGGTAGAGGGTAAGTATTACGCCCGACAGTAATTTGTCCTTCTCCCATTGCTTCTAATAAAGCGGACTGTACTTTTGCTGGCGCTCTGTTTATTTCATCGGCTAGTACAAGGTTTCTAAAAAGTGGACCCGGCTGGAAAACAAATGTGCCATCTTCCGGACGGTAAATATCGGTACCTGTTAAATCAGCAGGCAAAAGATCAGGTGTGAATTGAACACGATGAAAGTCAGCCTCAAGCCCATCAGCTAATGCATTTACAGCACGTGTCTTTGCTAAGCCGGGAGGACCTTCTACAATTAAGTGACCATTGGCAAGAAGTGCGATAAGTAAGTTTTCAACAAGGGCATGCTGACCGATAATTTGTTGAGATAAGTATTCTTTTAGAGATGAAAAATGTTCAATTGCCATGCTGACTACCACTTGCCTATTTATATTGTTAAACCTGTGGGTATATATATAAGGTTCAACTAGTATAAAACAAGCAATTTTTGCACTTTGACATCATTTTTAACAATTTATTTTCGAATGTTTTGTTCACGTTTTAGCTGGGAGTTGTATTTTTCTCATTTAGCGTTAGAATAAAGCAATCAATAAGTGGTCAGACCTCTTGGTTTGAAGACAATATAATTAGATATTACGATAGAAGGTAAAGACATGACAAAAATGAATTTAACGACTCGAAATGGAGAACGTATCGCTGTAGTCGCAGGCTTACGTACGCCATTTGCTAAACAAGCGACTGCTTTTCATGGTGTTCCAGCAGTAGATTTAGGGAAGATTGTCGTCAATGAATTACTGCAAAAGCATGATATTGACCCTTCTATCATTGATCAGTTGGTTTTTGGTCAAGTCGTACAGATGCCGGAAGCGCCAAACATTGCTCGAGAAATCGTTTTAGGAACAGGAATGAATGTTCATACCGATGCTTATAGTGTTTCAAGAGCTTGTGCAACGAGCTTCCAATCAACCGTGAATGTAACTGAAGCTATAATGGCAGGTTATGTTGATGTTGGAATTGCTGGTGGTGCTGATTCTTCTTCAGTTGCGCCTATTGGTGTTTCTAAAAAGTTTGCCCGAGTATTACTTGATTTAAGCAAAGCACGAAGCTTAGGCCAAAAAATATCTTTGATCCGTCAATTGGGTTTAAAAGATATTATGCCTGTTCCTCCTGCGGTTGCAGAATATTCAACGGGAATTTCAATGGGACATACCGCTGAACAAATGGCGAAAACTCATAATATCTCTCGAGAAGCACAAGATGAATTAGCGCATCGTTCGCATACGTTAGCAACGAAAAGCTGGCAAGAAGGTAAATTAGCCGGTGAAGTGATGACTGCGCACAGCGAACCCTATAAAAGCTTTATAGAGAAAGATAACTGTATTCGTGAAAATTCAGAACTCGCCAGTTATAAAAAATTACGTCCATGTTTTGATAGAAAACACGGCACAGTGACCGCAGCAACGAGTACCCCATTAACCGATGGCGCATCAGCTATTGTATTAATGCGAGAAGGTCGAGCGAAAGAATTAGGTTATAAACCTCTTGGTTATATCAAAAGCTATGCTTTTGCTGCCATTGATGTTTGGGAAGACATGTTAATGGGTCCAAGTTATGCGACGCCATTAGCGCTTAAACGTGCCGGTATGGAATTAAAAGATTTAGACTTAATTGAAATGCATGAAGCTTTTGCTGCACAAGCACTTGCTAATATGAAAATGTTTGCCAGCACTAAGTTTGCCCGTGAGCAATTAGGTCAAGATAAAGCGATTGGTGAAATTGACATGACTAAGTTCAACGTTATGGGTGGGTCTTTAGCTTATGGTCATCCGTTTGCTGCAACAGGAACGCGTTTAATCGTACAAACTCTAAATGAATTGAATCGTCGTGGCGGTGGAACAGGTTTAACAACAGCATGTGCTGCTGGTGGCCTAGGCGCGGCTATGATTGTGGAGACAGATTAATGACTTCACTTAACGAGAACAATCAAGCAAATGAACAAGAGATTAACCAAGAGAGCAATAATATGAGTACCTTTACTTTAATTCGCCAAGACAATGGGATTGCTCACTTAGTAATGGACGTGATTGGCGAATCCATGAACACCTTGAAAGCTGAGTTTTCAGCAGAAATTGACGAGGTATTAAAAGAAATACGTAACGACCATACGATTAAAGGCATAGTGTTACTCAGTGGAAAAACAGACTCTTTCGTTGCTGGTGCAGATATTAACATGTTAGCGAGTTGTAAAAGTGCGAGCGAAGCAACAGCACTTTCTCGACAGGGGCAAATGATTTTTGACCAAATAGAAAGTCTTTCAATTCCGGTTGTTGCTGCGATTAATGGCGCTTGCCTAGGTGGTGGACTTGAACTCGCTATGGCATGTCATGCTCGTATTTGTAGTGATAGTGGGAAAACTGCGCTAGGTTTACCCGAAGTTCAGTTAGGTTTATTGCCAGGTAGTGGTGGTACGCAACGTTTACCAAAATTGGTGGGTATTCAAAAAGCATTAGATATGATGTTAACGGGTAAGCAACTTCGTGCTAAACAAGCCTTAAAAGCTGGTCTTGTTGTTGATGTTGTACCGAATAGTATTTTAATTTCTGCTGCGGAAAACCTTGTATTAGCCGCAGAAGGTAAAGCCAGTAAAATCAAAAAAAATCATCGAAAAATAAGTACTTTAGATAAAGCGCTTGAAGGTAACGCTGTTGGTCGAAAAGTGATATTCAGCCAAGCGACGAAATCAGTATTAGCAAAAACGAAAGGGAATTATCCTTCTCCACTTAAAATTATTGATTGTGTAAGAATAGGCGTTGAAAAATCATCAGAACGTGGTTATCAAGCTGAAGCTGATCATTTTGGTGAGCTCGTTATGTCACCTGAATCAGCCCAGTTAAGACAAATATTCTTTGCAACCACTGATATGAAAAAAGAAGAAGGCATCGAAGGTGTTAATGCATTGCCTATTAAACATGTAGGTGTTTTAGGCGGTGGTTTAATGGGAGGCGGAATCGCTTTCGTTACGGCGACCAAAGCCAATGTTGATGTAAGGATAAAAGATATTTCAGAGCAGGGTATCAGTCACGCGCTGAAATATGGTTATGACATACTGAACAAAAAAGTTAAGCGTCGCTTTATGCCTAAAAGTGAGATGCAAAAGCAATTAGCGATGATCACCGGTTGTACTGATTATAGTGGCTTCAAAAAAGTTGATATGGTTATAGAAGCCGTTTTTGAAGATTTATCGTTAAAACAAAAAATGGTTGATGATATGGAGAGTATTTGCTCTGAGCAAGCCATTTTTGCAAGTAACACATCAAGTCTACCTATTGGCAAAATTGCAGAAAAAGCGTTACGACCTGAAAATGTTATTGGTCTTCATTACTTTTCACCGGTAGATAAAATGCCATTAGCAGAAATTATTGCTCATTCCAAAACGTCTGATCAAACTATTTCGACAACAGTCGCTTTTGCTAAGAAGCAAGGAAAAACGCCAATTGTTGTACAAGATAAAGCAGGTTTTTATGTTAACCGTATTCTAGCACCTTATATGAATGAAGCTGCCTTGATCTTACTCGAAGGAGAATCTATAGGTAAGCTAGATAAAGCACTAGTTAACTTCGGTTTCCCTGTGGGTCCAATGCAGTTACTTGACGAAGTGGGTATTGATATAGGCGCTAAGATTGGACCTATTCTACAAGCTGAGTTAGGTGAAAGGTTTGCACCACCTGAAGCGTTTAATAAATTGATTGCTGATAAACGTTTAGGTAAAAAAGTTCAAAAAGGCTTTTATCTTTATAAAGATAAAAAGGGTAAAAAAGTCACTAAAAAAATTGTTGATGAATCAGTTTATTCATTATTAAACATTACCATTAAAGATCAAAAAACTAATAATGAACTTGTTCAACGTTGCGTATTCATGATGTTAAATGAAGCCGCAAGATGTTTAGACGAAGGTATTATTCGCAATGCGAGAGATGGTGATATTGGTGCTATTTTTGGTATTGGTTTTCCACCCTTTTTAGGGGGCCCATTCCATTATATGGATACCATAGGCGCAGAAACACTTGTAAGTAAATTAAACCTGTGGAGTAATGAGCACGGAGAACGCTTCAAGCCATGCCAAGCCTTAGTTAAGATGGCTGAAACAGGAAAGAAATTTTATTCTTAATAGGCAATTAAGCGCCATATCGTTGGCAAATTAATGAACAAAGAGGCAATTTATCGCCTCTTTTTTTATGTTTGGATGAACGGCCATGATTTTTTTGTTCCGGACAAATCATAAGCACCGTCATCCCCGGAAGCAATGTCGTAATGCTTTGGATGTATGGATGCAGGAAGTAGAGTAACGCAGGAGCAGCTAACAAGATGGCAAGGAACGACTTTTGTTACTGCCTGAAAAAGTGGAATAAATACTCTAAATTAGTTGAATAAATACTCTAAATTAGTTATATTTCGTCTGTAAATTTTAGTCAATTATTTAGTCGATATAGCGGTAAGTATTATGTTATTACTTTTAGGGTTTATCAGTGTAGTTTGTTCACTATTTTTTTATTGTCAGGCGCTACGAAGCGGCTTAGGCTTAAAGCGCTGGGCCTGTGCTGGATTAGTTTTTGGACCATTGGTTTGGCCAATGTTTTGTATGAAAAAACGTATGAAAGTGAATGCGTTATTTGGATTTAATACTTTAATCCTGAGAGCTTAAGCGATTAACGTTAGTTGTCGCTTATACTTAGCTCTGAGAATTAGTAAATAAGACAGCTACGATCCTTGTAGCAATTTTTGTCTTTTTGGCAAACGCACTATTTAAAAATAGTCGTTGAATATTTCTTACTTCCACCATGTGCTTGCAGGCATTTCTTTAATTTCAATGTTAGCAGCAATGGGGTTTGCTTTAGTCTTTGATACAAATAGAGTTTTGAATAGATTAATCATATTTATTTCCTATATACGAACACCTTTACGACCTGTCTTTTCGATATTTAATTTATGATCAATTCTAACGCCTTTACGACCAGTTTGAATTATATCTAAAGTATTACTCTCAATAACTGGAGCTGGTGACGCTGACATTGCTATTGACAAAATAAGTGAGCTAAGCATTCTATTTTCCTTAATTAATTATTATTAAATTCATCAATGATTAAGCATGGAATGTGCCAAAAGCAAAAAGCCTTATTAAATAAGGCTTTTGTGGAGGTTTTAGTAGTGTTATAAGTTTGTCAAAACTTTGTCAGGATGTTTAATCGATAATTTGCCACTTTAGTCAAGAAGTGACATTAACGTGACGCTTTGCCAAAGTTTGTAGATGCTTTAGTGATTTGATAGGAAAGTAAATATTTTTGAAAGTCACCTTCAGGTAAAGGTTTACTATAGAGGTAACCTTGTAATTGCTCACAGTGTAAACCTGAGAGGAAACTCAGTTGATTATTAGTTTCAACACCTTCAGCCACTACATCCATACCTAAGTTGTGTGCAATCGTTATTATAGTCGCAACCATATTACGCCCTTGTTCAGACTCTTCTATATCATCAACAAAAGCTTTGTCTATTTTTAAAGTGTTCAGTGGGAATTTTTTTAAATAGGCGAGTGATGAGTAACCCGTACCAAAATCATCTAATGATAAGTGAATACCCATAGCGCGAATTTGTAGCATGATATCAATCGCTTTTTGAGGCGAGTCCATAACCGTACCTTCAGTTATTTCTAACTCAAGATACTTTGCAGGTAATTGGCTTTCTTTTAAAATATCAGCAATCATGCCGACTAAATTAGGTTGAGTGAATTGTACTGCTGATAAATTTACGGCGACGCGGCCATTAAACAATCCAGCGTCTACCCATTTTTTAGTGGCGTAACATGATTTTCTTAACACCACCTCACCAATATCAATGATTTGTCCTGTCTCTTCTGATATTGGAATAAAAGTGATAGGGCTAATAATACCTTTTTTCGGAGTCTCAAAGCGTACTAACGCTTCCATACCCGCCACTTTACCCGTAGAAATTTCAATTTTAGGTTGATAAAAAACTGAAAAAGAGTCTTCTTTTAAACCATGTCGAATTAAACTTTCAACTTGTAAGCGTTTCACCGCCGCTTTATTCATCGAGTCGCTAAATAATTGATATTTATTACCACCATTATTTTTTGCATGATACATCGCGGTATCAGCATTTTTTAATAATTCCTGTGGTGACAAACCGTCTTCGGGGTAAAGTACAATACCTAAGCTACTGAAGAGTACGACTTCTTGGTTTTTTAGTTTTAGTGGCTGTGCGATTGTAGTGAGCACGTCTTTGGCGATGCTGGTAATCGTATGAATGTCATTGGTGTTTTCAATAATTATACTGAATTCGTCTCCACCTAACCGATAAACAGTATCTTGTTTTCGACCAACGGCGCGAATTCTTTTGGCTACTTGGCATAAAAGTACGTCACCAACCTCGTGTCCCATCGAGTCATTGATCTTTTTAAAGTTATCTAAATCAAAAACCAATAAAGCATGGGGCACTTTTTTCCGTACCAGTAAGGTTTGATTGGCTTGAAAATAGGATCGATTGGGTAAGCCTGTTAATGTATCGCTATTGGCTAACTTTCGCAGTTCTTGTTCGGTTTCTTTTCGTTTGGTAATATCAGAAAATACACCAACAAAATGAGAAATATTTTTGTTTTCATCAAGTATTACGTCGATATTTAAATCAGTTAAATATATTTCCCCGTTATCGCGTTTGCTTTGAATCTCACCGTGCCAACTCCCCTTGGTTATTAGGTGTTTTTTTACATCAATGGTGAAGCTTTTTGGGTATTGAGTAAAGCTTATAGATTTACCAATCATTTCTTTTCTAGAGTTCTGAGTTATACGTTGAAACGATTTATTTACATCGACAATATTAAAGGTACGATCATAAATAATAACCGCATCGGATATGTTCTCAATACATTTTGCAAATAATTTCAAACGTTCGTCTGCTTTTTTTATTTGGCTAATATCTTTAAGTGTTCCTGTCATCCTCGTAGGTGTACCTTTTTCATCGCGTTCAACTATTTTTCCGCGATCTAGTACCCATATCCATTTGTCATCTTTATTTTTAACACGGTAGGTTGCTTCAAAATGATCAGTGCCGTTATCAAAATGGTCGTTTATCGCGTCACGAACACGTCCAATGTCATGTTCATTAATATTCGTTTTATCGGCACCTACGTTGCGTTTTCCATCTTGAGGGAACTCTAAAATCCCCCATATATTTGAACGGTATATTTTTCCTGTGATAATATTCCAATCCCACATTTCATCGCCACTTCCCCATAAGGAAAGCTTCAAGCGCTCTTCACTTTTTTGGATTTGTAAATGAAATAGCCGTTTATGGCGCATTTGTTGAATCACGTAACCAATAACTAAAAAGCATAGCAGGGTATAAATAATTAGAGCGCTTTTGGAAAGCCACCAAGGAGCTAATATATGAATGTTTAAAGTGTTTCTTTGGCTTTCAACCGTTTCCAATAAATCAGAAACTTCTACTTCGAAAATGTAATCGCCTGCGCTAAGATTAGTATAGGTAGCCCGATAATTATCCTTTCCTGCTTCGATCCAATTTTTTTCTAAACCTTTCAATCTATAACGATATGACACTCGATCTGAAAACTTTGTATTTGGAGAAATAAATTCAATACTAAAAGGTGACTGCTCATGTTTCAAAGTTAATTTTTGTAATTGACTTAGGTTTTTTGTCAACGAAAAATTATTCATTTCATTTGTTGGAGTTAGTGATAATTTCCTGTCGATCTCGATACGCTTGTTGGCAATAAGTAATTCAGTAAATATCGGAGGGTTAATAGTTTGTTTGATATTTGTAATCTTTGAAGGGGATAGTTTTAAATAACCATTATTTACACCAAAGTAAATACTATTGTCTGATGTTTTAATTGACGAGTTTGAATAAAATTCATTATCGGAAAGGTGAAAATCTTTACCAAATTCTTTGATTTTTTTAGTCTTAGGATTAATTAAATTTATTACACCATTAGATGATAACCATGCATTTTCTTTATTATCTAGCGTTATTGAATATGTTGAGTTATTTGATAAGCCATTGTCTTCATTTAAATATGTCGTAGTTTTTTTATCTTTGTCATAAAGTAGAAGTCCTTGCTCGGAACTTAACCATACCCATGAATTTGAAGATATTATATTATTAATATCAAAATCTGGTACATCTTTAAATGTTGAAAGTTTATAGTAAACTAAACTCTCTTTTATACTATTAGTTTGAGATAAATCAATACTAATTAATTGATTATCCGTTGAAAAACTCCAAAGAGTTTGATTGTCATCTATATATATACCTTTAAGTTTCTCACTGCTGTTGGGTTGTACTCTAAAAAACTTTTTGGAAGTGATATTGTAATTCACTAACTTCCCATTATTATCAATGAACCAAACTAACTCACCCATAATTTGAAACTGATAACTCCTATCATACTTAGATTTTTTATACCAACTCTCTAATTCCACAGCTACTTTTTTGGATGTATTATATATATATAGTTTATCAGTTAAGGTATATAACCAAATGTTATTTTTATTATCGGGAACAGCTTGAAAAATATATTCATCTTCAAGTAAAACGTTCCTATTCGAATTAAGCTTACTTTTTATTGGTGCTAAACCTGATTTCCCCGAGTATACCCATAACCTTTTATCAGCGGAAATTGCAAACAATTCTATTGATACATTTGAGTCGGATAAAAAATGCTGAAAGTGCTGATTACCGCTAATGAAGAAGTTAAGTCCTTTACCATATGTACCTATCCAGATATTATCTGAGTTATCTTTAAAAATACTTATTAATCTGTTAATTGAAAGGCTTTTATTCTGAGAGTTATTTTGCACTGTTTTTATATTATTCGTATTCAAATTTACAATGTTTAAACCATTCTCAGTAGCAATCCATACCGTTGACTTATCTGCAAGAACTATACTCCTGACTCTATCAGAAATAATTTTATTGGTTGAGTGAGTGGTGCTATAACGGTCAACTAAATTATAATTTTCATCTAACACAAAAACACCATCATCTGTAGCTAGCCAGTATTGTTTGTTAATTTCTTTGATATCAAACAATGCATTGGCATGAATGGTTATGCGAAAATTGTTATTTTTCTTCTGTAGTGAGGCCGAGTAATTTAGATCATTATTAACTAAAAAAATGCCATTATCATAACTGCCAAACCAAAAGTTTCCTTTCAAGTCTTGATAAATAGTTTTTATTTCTCTTAAATCATTTTCAAGTCCGTGAATTTTGATTTGTTTAAAGTTATTAGTAGACTTATCAAATTTATGGATACCCAGTGAAGTAGAAACCCAAAGGTTTTTAATTTTTTCCTTATTTTCTTCACTATATCTACCGTTATCTTGATAAATATCCCATATAACATTATCAACTAGAGTTTCATTATTGCCTTCTTCATGATAAAAATTTTCAAAGTTATCATGTATTACATTATATTTACTTAACCCTTTTTCAGTGCCTACCCAAAGAACACCATCATTATCAACAAAAACTTTACGAATAAAGTTATTTGCAATGGAGTTAGGATCAGTTAATTTTTTTCGATATCGTACGAAACTTTTTCCGTCATATCTATTCAGGCCATCTTCAGTGGCTATCCATATAAAACCACTGTGATCCTGCGTTATGTCAAATACGTTATTATGACTCAAGCCGTCAGCAGATAGTAAATGTTTAAATTTCAAGGCTGCTTGGCTTGATAAAGAAGTATTTGCTGCGATGAGGTTTTCTGTTGATGTTTCTTCAGCAGAAATAGATTGAATATTAAATATAACTGTAAAAATAAACACACAAAAAATGTGAAAAAATTGTTGATATTTTACGAGATAAGTATTGGGAAAAACATTAAGCACAAATACAACCTTGGATAGCAGCTTCAATTAGGCTTATTTACACCACTAATATTAAAATAAACATGAATAAAAATACTCTAAAAAAATATTTGACTGTTTGGACTGGGTAAATTAAGCAAGCAATTTCATTTATTATTGTTATTTATATTGCATACATCACATTAAAAATGATGGTTAGTGCTAAGTCAACTCATTTACTCTCATTTGAATAATATACTTAAGTCGCACAATATTGCTAGCACACATACGTTATCGGCAGACTTAATATTTTCTTTGGCAGTTTTCTAATGTTTTTTTAACCTTTTCATTATGATGGAGTCTATTTTTCTTCTTCTCTTCAGTACTTTCTTGGTAACTTGCTAAGGTTATTCTGTCAGTTTTATCATTCACCATAAGTTGATCGGTAAAAAATTGGCTAATATCGTTAATGGTTAATGATAAAATAACTTTAATCAATTGTTTTTTTTCATTGAAACTTGTTTCTTTATTGCAGATAGAGGCCCAAAACCGTTGACTTTTTATCCGTAAACTAGAATCTTTTTCTTGTAATTGACTCGCTAAACCTTGTTGTATGTTTTGCCAATCATCATTAGATAAAAGCGCTAAGTTTTCTTGAGCACTAATAATGAAACCGTTTATTTCTGTTACTAAAGTGTCTGCATCTGTATCGGGGGATTGTATATAAAAAGCGATACCAGGGTAGCGATTAATTGGAATAAACCCAACACCGACCAAATATCCAAATTGTTTTTCCGTTCGCATTTCTTGAAAAAAAAGTGGAGATAATACTTGGCTCGTGATCATGGTGATAGCGATTGTTTTTAAATCTTTTTCAACAAAGGGGTAATAAATAACAGCAGCATGGTCATGTTCAGGTAACTCTAGCGGAAGATGTATGTCACCTTGTCCTTCAATATCAAGTACGGGTACTTTTACAGCATATTTAGTCGCATAATGATGATTAAATACAGACTTTAGCAAATGACTAAAGTGTTCTGCATCTTTAATTAGCCAATTTCCATGCATTAATGCTTCAATCGTGATTTCATCAAAGAGCTGTTTTCTAAATGTAATAAACGCTTTAAATGTCACTTTCTCTAAGGCAACCGCTAATGCATGACTCGTCGGATTTTTGGGTTGCATTGTTGAGCTTAGAATCGAAAATAACTGTGAAATTGATTTACTTGTTTGCGCGTTATTCCAATGATTGGTGAGTTGTTTTTTAAATAGTTCAAATCTATCTTCTGTGAAATTCTCAGTGACTAAACTTGTCAATAATTGTTGGAGTAACTTGTCTTGCTTAGTGCTAATGCCTGAGATTTGTAGTGTCATTCCACCTTGATGCGAAAATAAATGATAATGAATTCCAGCGAGTTCCGCGTCATAATGTTGTTCTATAACAGCATCACTGTATAAGTCGACAAATAACCGTGTCATCGCAATATGTTTACTGTCTTTAATCGTAAGTGGTGCATCAATACCAAGGTAAATGTAACCTTTAGGTACTTTAAAGGTATTGTCCTGCTTATACCAAACGGATAAACCGTCACTATTCTCAATTAATTTAGGTATGTTTTTTTGTGGATCAATTTCTTGCTCACACGCATATATTTTAGGGTCTTTTACAATATATGGATTCTTTAGTGGTAAAGAAAAATATGATTTGAGCGCTTCACTCTCCCAGCTTTTAATTTGCGAAGGGCTAATATTTTCAATGCTAAAAGGGACTTGATACCAAAAACTATTTTTATCAAACTTATTGTTAGCACTAATATGAATCACTCTCATATTCTCTGCAGATAAGTAACCTAACAACAAACTCACTTCTTGTTGTTTCATACCATTCATTATGTAGTCGCCATAAATGTAATCATCGGGCGAATAATGCTGCATATTAATAACCAATTGACAAACTGAGTCTAGAGGTTTTAGTTTTTCTTGGTAATCAAATGATAAATTGGCTATTGCTTGTTTTTCTTGGTAATAAAAATCATTGATAGGTGCGCTTTTCATTAAGTTGATATAAGAAAAAATACTGCTAATGATGTCATTGATATGTTGCTGCCCTAACTCAGTAAGGGCGATACTTAAATTGAAATCTTTGAAGTTTGAACCATTCACTCCCGAGCCAGCGGTTAGATTTAACGCCCAACTTTGCTTTTTAAGATAAGACAAAATACTCCCTTCGCCTTCATGGCCAAGTAAGTAAGTTAAAATAGATTCCGGCTTATTACGGTAATAAGGATCAATACTTGGCATTGCAAAACTAACAATCAGTTGACGATCGTTTTTTACAGGTTTTACATTGATTTTGATTTGCTGATGATCTGCTAAATAAAGTGGAGTATCAATTACTGGATGCAAAGAGGTTGTTGCTTTTATATCCGTAAACTTAGCAATGGCTAATGTTGATAATTCATCAAGTGTTTGTGGCCCTTCTAAAACAAGTGTCATGATGTTCGCGCGATAATGTTGATTAAAAAAATCACGTATTTCTATTGTTAAATCACTTTCTTTCCTATCGGCCAATGTATCGATAGATCCGACAGAAAATTTGGAAAAAGGGTGTTCTTGATTAATGGTTTCTTTGTGAACATCATACAGCCGGCGAATATCATCTTTGAGTTTGAGTTTAAATTCAGCGTCTACATTTTGACGCTCTTTTTCAACAAACTCTTTGGAAAGTAATGGGCTAATAAAAAATTGGCTAAAGCGATCTAAAGCGTGTGTGAAATGTTGATGGTGTATATCGAAGAAAAAGCAGGTGTGTTCTGTGGCTGTCCAGGCATTATTACTGCCGCCATGTTGACTGATATATTTCTGATATTCACTGCCGTCAGGATAAGGTTTTGTGCCCAAAAACAACATGTGTTCTAAGAAGTGAGCGATACCTTCTCTGTCTTTTGGGTCACTAAAATGCCCTACATTCACCGCCAATGCTGCAGCTGATTTATGAGTTTGTTCGTTGTGAATTAATAGAACACGCAAGCCGTTAGATAATGTTAATGGTTTATATTGCTTAGTGTCATTTGGGCTTTGTTTCAACATCGGCTCCGGTAAACACTGCAATAACCTCTATTGTGAAGAACACTGAAAAGGTAAGTGTTTGTTTATAGAATTATTTTAATTATCCAGTTAAATTACCTGATGCAATAACTAGAGTCTATTGTATTCTTAATTTTTCTATTAATTATCTATACTATAGACCGAAATAAGCGCTAAAATGCCAACGATCCGAAAAAATGATGTTATTTGGAAAATTAATGCGAATATTTGTTATGCGACATGGTCAAGCCCAAGCGATGGCTCATTCTGATCAAAGCCGAGAATTGACTAACCATGGTAAATTCGAAGTCGAGAATATGGCAAGTTGGTTGGTTAATCAAAAAAAGCACTTTGACGCTATTTTTGTTAGTCCTTATGTTCGCGCTCAACAAACCGCCAAGATAGTAAAAAATATCTTAGTGACTCAAACTTCTTTAACAACACTTGATTTTATTACGCCAGAAGATTCAGCAAAAAAAATGCATAATTTTATTGATGTAAACTTCATCGATAACCCTCAAGCTAAAGTGCTTATTGTTTCTCATATGCCCTTGGTGAGTTATTTAGTTGCAGAGTTTACTGAGGGTTTGCATGCACCGCTATTTCAAACAGCATCTATTGCTGAGATTAATTATGATATTAGCTCAATGAAAGGGCAATTAATTGCTCATACTTCACCCGCTACTCTTTAGTTAACGTTTTATTAAAGAATATCAGCGAAACGATCGTTAAGCTCAACAAGTACTAATATTGCGCCATTGCCACCCCACTCAAGTGGTGCTTGATGAAATGCCATTACATCAGGGTGTTGTACTAACCAATGCGGGACTTTATTTTTCAGTACTCTTGAGCCTAAACCGTGAACGATACAAACACACTTAGCATGTTCTTTTTTACACGCATAAAGCAGCGCTGCAATTTCTAACTTTGCTGTTTTTTGATCTAATCCATGTAAATCCAAAATTAGATCAGGAGCGTATTGACCACGACGTAAATTTTTAGCTTCAAAGCTATCAACATCTTCTCGAACATATTTCATTGGGCCCATTTGATTCAAGTTTGGCTCAAACTCATCAGAAAAATAAAATTCAGCATCTTGTTGTTTCTTTGAATTAGCTTTAGTTTTAGCTTCTTTTAAAGATTTATTTTGCAATTGCTTTTTAATCGGCGTGATTTTATCTTGCACAATGGGCTTTACCTTGCCGATTGCTTGCTTAAATAAATCTTTTTCTTGGGGCGACAATGCATCTTTAAATTTCATGTTTGAAACTACATTCTTACTGATAATATCGAAAACAGCTTAAATTCTAAAAACATCTGTGTGCAATAACAAGCAAAAGGTTATAATACTGCTATATAACTTGTTAATTAATCGATAAAAGAGAATAAATGTGAACGAAGTTGATTTTTCACCAATTAAGGATGAGTTATTCACTATTGGTGATTACTTACGTTTTGCCACCAGTGAATTTAATCAAGCTGAGCTTTTCTTTGGTCACGGCACCGATAATGCTTGGCATGAAGCAATTACCTTAGTGATGTTCGCTTTGAACTTACCGACAGAGTTAAGTGAAGAAGTGTTTAATTGTCGTTTAACGTCAAATGAAAAAACATCGGTACTTACTTTAATAGAGCGACGCATTGTTGAGCAGCTCCCAGCAGCATATTTAACGAATCATGCTCAATCTGCCGGTTTACCTTTTTATGTTGATGAGCGAGTGTTGGTGCCTCGTTCGCCTATTGGTGAATTAATTAAAAATCACTTTTCACCCCATTTTTCTCAAGAAAACCCTCCTCAGCGTATTCTTGATTTATGCACGGGAAGCGGTTGTATTGCCATTGCTTGCGCAGTAGCTTTTCCAGAATCTGCAGTGGATGCGCTTGATTTGTCTGTGGATGCTTTGAACGTTGCTCAAATTAATATTGAGAACCATGGTTTATCAGAACAAGTTATTCCAATTCAGTCTGATGTTTTTTCTGGGGTTGAAGGGCAGAGTTATGATTTAATCGTAACTAATCCACCATATGTTGATCAAGAAGACGTTGATGCATTACCAAAAGAGTATTTGCATGAACCTGAAATGGGCTTAGGTTCTGGTATTGATGGCCTAGATATTGTTCGTGAAATTCTGTCACAAGCGGTTAGTCATTTGAATGACAATGGTGTTCTAATTTGCGAAGTCGGGAATTCACAAATGCATGTGGAATATGTTTATCCGCAAGTCCCTTTTACTTGGTTAACCTTTGAAAATGGTGGTCATGGTGTGTTTATGCTAACCAAAGCACAGTTAACGCAGTATGCAAAAAGCTTTAGGCAAGCCTTTGAGCAAAAGTAGCTCATTTGATTTAATGTAATCGTGTATTTAAATAACAGAGAGAAGATATATTCATGTCAGGCAATACCTTTGGAAAATTGTTTACCGTAACATCATTTGGTGAAAGCCATGGTTTAGGCTTAGGCGCTATTATTGATGGCTGTCCTCCTGGTCTAGAATTATCTGAAGCAGATCTTCAAGATGATCTTGATCGTCGCCGCCCGGGCACATCTCGTTTTACCACAGCAAGACGCGAACCGGATCAAGTTAAAATTATGTCAGGTGTTTTTGAAGGTAAAACCACAGGAACACCTATTGGTTTATTGATTGAAAATACCGATCAACGTTCAAAAGATTACGGTGATATCGCAAAAAGTTTCCGCCCAGGACACGCTGATTACACTTACTGGCAAAAGTATGGCATTCGTGATTATCGTGGTGGCGGACGCTCATCTGCTCGTGAAACTGCGATGCGAGTTGCTGCTGGCGCTGTTGCTAAAAAATATTTGAAACAGAAGTTTGGTATGGAAATTAAGGGCTGTGTGACTCAAATTGGCGATGTTTGCGCGAATAATATTGATTGGAATATTGTTGAGAGCAATCCATTTTTCTTCCCTGATGAAAGTAAACTCGAAGCTTTGGATGAATTATTGCGTGATATTATGCGCCAGAAAAACTCTGTGGGTGCCAAAATAATGGTGCAAGCGAGTCATGTTCCAGTTGGTCTTGGCGAACCCATTTTTGATCGAATGGATGCAGATATTGCTCATGCACTTATGGGCATTAATGCCGTTAAAGGCGTAGAAATTGGCGATGGCTTTGCTGTTGTGAGCCAAAAAGGTTCAGAGCATCGTGATGAATTAACCCCTGATGGTTTTGTAAGTAATCATAGTGGCGGCATATTAGGTGGTATTTCATCAGGACAAAATATTGTTGCGAACATTGCTATGAAACCTACTTCAAGCATTGGCGTGAGTGGAAAAACCATTAACTTAGAAGGTGAAGCTACTGACTTGATCACTACAGGTCGCCATGATCCTTGTGTTGGTATTCGTGCAGTACCTATTGCCGAAGCCATGTTAGCACTTACCTTGATGGATCATTTTTTACGCCATCGTGGACAAAATGCTGATGTTATTAGCGGTACCCCAGATATTGAATCTTAGTGAATGCCATTTAATGTAAGTGATACGTAATGTCGTCAGATAAATTTGTAAAATTATCGTCGAGTTATTTTTGGTATTTCGCTATTTTAGGTTTGATCGTCCCATTTCTACCTGTTTTTCTTGATGCTAAACAATTTAGTTCAATAGAAATAGGTGAAATTCTTGCGATTATTACGGCAACCAAAATTATTGGCCCAACTTTTTGGGCTTTTGCTGCTGATAAATCGGGCAAACAATTATCGATTATTCGTAGTGGCTCGTTATTAGCATTGCTCAGTTTTACACTACTTTTTTGGTTAAACGGGTTTTGGCCCATTGTTTTTTGTTTAGCTGTTTTTAGTCTGTTCTGGACGGCTGTTTTACCTCAACTTGAAGTACTCACCCTTAACACTATCCGGCGAAGTGTAAAAATTTATGCACGTATTCGTTTGTGGGGAAGCATTGGTTTTATTTTTTTGGCTGTTGTGGCGGGTGATTTAATTGAACGATATTCTGCTGACGCCTTTACCTATCTAGGTATGTTTGTCTTAGCAGGTTTATTTCTATCAAGCATGAAATTGAAACCGGTTAGAACGGCTAGAAGCCGTTCACAGAACAACAGGAAAATCAGTGATAAAATTTTCAGTCGATCGTTTCTGTTCTTTTTTATTGCTGGCTTGATGCTACAGATGAGTTTTGGCCCTTATTACGGTTTTTTCGCGCTTTACCTTCGAGAACTTGATTATCCGGGATTCGCTGTGGGTATATTTATTACCATTTCTATTGTAGCTGAAATTCTTATTTTTATTTATGCAAGTGTGTTTTTTCGATATTTTCGCCATAAAACGTTATTGGCTGTCAGTATCTTGCTAACATCTTTACGCTGGTTTATGACAGGTGGTTTTGCTGATGTTATATGGGTTCTCGTATTGGTTCAATGTATACATGCGCTGAGTTTTGGTTTGTACCATAGTGTTGCTATTCAATTTATCCACCAACATTTTAATGATGATCAACAAAATCGAGGACAAGCCATTTATATTGGTGGTGTTTATGGTTTAGGTGGAGCAATAGGGGCTTATATCGCTGGCATTGTTTGGCAAGGAGGGGAAGGGAGTGAACTTGCCTATAATCTTGCTGCATTTGCTGCATTCATAGGGTTTTTGTTTGTTTTATTCATGAAAGATAAAAAAACCCAGAGACAACCAAGTAAAGCGTCGTATTGATGTCTGAGTATTTGAAAGAGTAGCAGTGATGACGTTATTGCAATAAAAAAATATCAGGGGTTTATTACCAATCTATCCGGAAGGTAACTGCGAGTTTTGCGGTTTATAAAAATTCTGCTGGCACAAAGCTGAAACAAAAACTCGACAAGTTTATTAAACAGCTTCCTTTAGACACTATTTTTTCCATAGATCTTCAATGGATAGGTTTACCTGAGAATGGAAAAATACCAACAATTATTCATTCCTAGTACTTAATAGTACGGAAATAACAATGAACTTCAACCTTGTATTAATGGCAAGGCTGAAGATTATTGATTACATTAATCAGCATTAATCAGCATTAATCAGCATTAATTAGCACGGGTTCTCCTAAGCCTAACGCCTTTAAACGTGGCAATTGTGATTTAGCATCACCTACCACTAAGTAAATCATTTGTTCATGATGTAAATACTCATTTACTAATGACTTGATAGCTTTTAAAGTTAAACTTTCAACCAATTTTGCTCGATCTAATACATAGTTTGCAGGTAAATTGTACTGACTCATATTTTGTAAAACTGCTAATTTTGCGTTGAATGTTTCAAACCTTCTCGCATTACTTTTCAAATAGTAACTTTTAGTTGTTTCTAAGTCTTTGGCTGTAAAATCGTTTTGATATTCTTCCACCAATGATTTGATTAAAGCAATTGCTTCAAGGGTTACATTGGTACGAACACCGCTAGTAATGAGAAACTCACCATTTGCTTTACTGCCACTAAAACGTGAACTCACACCATAGGTATAGCCTTTTCCTTCTCTTAACTCTTGCGTTAGTTTTGAAGCAAAACTACCGCCACCTAGAATGTAGTTCATCACTTGTGCACTGTAATAATTTTCATGCGTGGCGTTCATTGCTGGGTAGCCAATTTTCAGCTGAGATTGTTTTGCGTTAGGTACATCATAGAAATAAATTTTTGATTTAGTGGGTAATGAAGCTGCAATAATTTCAGGTAAAGCGGCATCTGTTTTAGCCCAATGTTTTTCAAGGTCTTTGAAAGAGGCTAATGCCACTGTTTTGCTGATATCACCAACAATATGAATATTTGTTAAATTTGGGGTTAGTTTTGTTTTATAAAAGTTTTTTAAATCAGTTAGCATTATTTTTTCGATTGACGCTATGGAGCCTAATAAGTTGTTAGATAAAATATTTTTTTTACCATAAAGTAACTTATTCATTTGGTTATCAGCCAATTGACGTGGATTAGTCTGCTGTTGTTTTATTTGACTGATTATATCTTGTTTAGTTAATGAAAATTCATTTGCATCCCAGCGAGGTTCTACAATCATTTCTGTCATTAGGTCTACAGTTGCTTGATGATTTCTTGCTAAGGTACTTGCTGTAATTTTTATGGACTCTTGCGTTGCATAAACGTTAATGGTGGCGCCTAGTTTATTGATCGCTTCTTCAAGTGCTTTAGGGGTTTTATTTTTAGTGCCCTTGTTCATAAGCTCGGCAACTAAATTAGCCACACCCACTTTTTCAGCAGTATCAAATAATAATCCTCCTGAAATATCTACATTAATCTGTACTAAGGGGACTTCAGCGTTTGTGATACCATAAAATTGCAAACCATTTTTAAACTCACTTTGCCAAACCTTAGGCACTGAAAGTGTTGGCGTTTTACCATAATTAGGTTCAACAGAGCGATCGAAACTTGATGGTGTTTTAGTATAAGTTGATTGCTGAGATGCATCAAAACTTTGTTCTGCATTAATGACTATTTTCTCTTCAATAATTTGTGATTTTACCGAATTCTCTAATGCTAAATATTGTTGTCCTTTTGGTACAAAACTTGTCGCAACAAGATATTTGTTTTTAATATACTTATTGTAAACGCGTAAAACATCTTCTTTACTGACTGCTAGAATATTTTTAGCTTCTTGGTTAATAAAACCTGGATTTTTAGTAAATATATTATATTGAGCTAACTTGAAGCCTTTACCTAAAACGCTGGAAAGTCCACGGTAAAAGACTGTTTCTTGTCCAGCTTTAATCGTTGCTAGGTCTTGTTCACTGAAGCCTTTATTTTCAAACGCTGCAAGTGCTTCATTGATTGTTTGGTTAACTTTGTTTAAAGGCGTATTTTCAAAACCTCGAACTTGCAACATTAATTGCCCCGCTAGCTCTGATTGATATTGGTACATGGTTACACGAGAGGTTAATTTTACATCATCAATCAATTTTTGGTTAAGTAGTGCTTTTTTTCCACCACTTAACAACTCAATTAACACGTTTAGTGCGTAGCTGTCTGGATGATACTGCGGAACCGTTGGCCAAGTTAAACTGAGTTCAGGTAATTTAGCAAAATTATCTTCATGATATATTCTTTTTGTTTGGGTTAAATTTGCAGGTTTTTTTGCTAAAGGTTGTATTTTCTTTCCTGCCTCAATTTCATCAAAATATTTATGTACCCAAGCCTTTGCTTCTGCTTCATCAAAATCACCAGCAATGACTAAGGTGACATTATTAGGCACATACCAGCTTTTGAAGAAATCTTTAACATCTTGTAGCGTTGAGTTTTGTAGATCGATTAATGAACCAATGACTTGCCAGTTGTATGGATGACCTTCAGGGTAAAGGTTTTTATCAATAACGTATTGAGTATGACCGTAAGGACGATTGTCATTACTTTGTCGTTTCTCATTTTTTACCACTTGCTTTTCTTTTGAGAGTACTTCTTCTGTAACTGTGTTTATAAAGAAACCCAATTTATCGGCTTCAGCCCAGATCATTTTTTCAAGCGCATTATTGGGTACGGTTTGAAAGTAATTAGTCCTATCTCGACTTGTTGAACCATTAGCTCCAGAACCACCGATACGAGCGCTCATTTCATCTAAGCCACCTTTGCCTAGATTCTCTGATTCCAAAAAGAGTAAATGTTCAAATAAATGAGCAAAGCCTGTTCTGCCTTTAATTTCTCTTGCTGAACCCACATGAGCGGTAAGCGCTACTGCGACAACGGGATCTGAACGGTCGACGTGGAAAACAACTTCTAAGCCATTACCCAAAACAAACTTATTGTACTCAATATTTATAGCGCTATTTGAAGAGGAAAGCTTATTAATCGTTTGTTTATCTGATACATTTTTTGATGGCCCTTCTATCGTATTACAACCTGCTAGTGATAGTGCTATAAGTATCGAAAAGCCTAGAATAATCCATTTCATGGGGAACCTGTTTCCATTATTTATCATTAGTGCGGATATTGTGCCCGTTATTCTATAAAACACCAATAAAAGTGCTAAAAAAAGTGAATTTATTGTTAACTCTCGTTTGTAAGGAATAAAAAAAGCGCTAAAAGCGCTTTTTCAATTATATTTATAGCCTTAATTATTTATTTAAAGCTTCACCTAAATGAGGTCGGATATCTTTTAAAATAGTTTTCAATAAACGAGGGCAAGCTGCAACAACATTTCCTGAAACTGTATGGTTATGATCACCAACAAAGTCAGTGACTAAGCCACCAGCTTCAATAATTAATAATTCACCAGCAGCCGATTCCCAAGGCTTTAAACCTATTTGAAAGTAACCGTCAACACGGCCAGCAGCTACGTAAGCTAAATCTAATGCCGGAGAACCTGAACTACGTAAATCAGAAGATTTCGTGAATAAGGTTTTAAACATTTCTAAATAGGCGTTGCTGTGTTGCTTGTGCTTAAATGGAAAGCCAGTTGCGACAATCGCGCCAGAAAGTTCTTTATGTTGCTTTACGCGAATACGAAAGCCATTAAGTTGAGCACCTTTTCCACGGCTAGCCGTAAATAGTTCACCACGTGAAGGATCAAAAATAATTGCTTGATCTAATTTGCCTTTTACTTTTAAAGCAATTGAGACTGAGAAGTGTGGGATGCCTTTAATAAAATTTGTTGTACCGTTTATTGGATCGATAATCCATTGGAAATTGTCATCTTTACCTTTAATCACACCACATTCTTCACCAACAATAGTGTGGTCAGGGTATGATTTTTTTAATGTTTCAATAATGGCTTCTTCAGCGCTTAGGTCAGCACTAGTCACAAAATCATTTGTGCCTTTTGCTTGAACTTCAACTTTATCTAATTGTTCAATGGCACGAACAATAACTTTACCTGCGTTACGCGCAGCACGAATACCAATATTAAGCATAGGATGCATATAGAGACTACCTTTTACATATCTAGTAAATAGAATTAAACAGTATAACAACTTTTAAATAGAACGAGGCTTGCCGCCGAGCGGATTTTCAAGCGCGAAAATTATAGCAAAGTTAGATACAATTAGCGACTATAAATTTACATCACAGGTAAATCTTGAAAAATCTCATAGATGTTTAATAACTAACACATAATTTTTCGTACTAATCATTTTAATAATATTTGATGATTTTTTCTCAGTACAAGGTTAATGTTCTGTGATAATATTATTATCAATTTTAGCCATCTAGATAGTTAACTTTTTTATAGTTTAACTACAAACTGAGTAATTGAAAATAATGTCAGAACAATCATCACTTTTAAGCAATGTTCGGGTCGTATTAGTAAATACGTCCGATTGTCGTAATATTGGTTCAGCGGCACGTGCCATGAAAACGATGGGGTTAAGTGAACTTATATTAGTTGATCCTATCGAAATGCCAAATGGTCAAGCACAAGCTTTAGCGGCTGGTGCAACTGATGTACTAAAAAATGCAAAAGTTGTTGGTACATTAGCTGAAGCGATTAGTGAATGTGGTTTGGTTGTTGGAACGAGCGCGCGTTCTCGTACCTTACCTTGGCCAATGTTAGAACCAAGAGGTTGTGGAGAAAAGCTTGTAGAAGAAGCGCATAATTTTCCAGTAGCTTTAGTTTTTGGGCGTGAAAGTAGTGGCTTAACCAATGACGAGTTACAACTTTGTCATTTTCATGTACAAATTCCTGCTAACCCTGATTACAGCTCATTGAATTTAGCCATGGCTGTACAGACGTTAAGTTATGAGGTGCGTACAAGTTTTTTAATTGACCAGCAAAAAGCATTTAAAGCGAAAGGTGAGAATCTAAGTAAAAATTTACCTAAAAAATCTGTTGATGAAGATGAATATCCAATTATGGATGAAACTGAACGTTTTTATCAACACTTTGAAGATGCTTTAAAGGCGACAGGATTTATAGTGCCAACTCATCCAGGCCTAGTGATGACGAAGTTACGTCGTTTATTTACACGTGCACGTCCTGATGTAAAAGAAGTCAAAATGATGCGCGGGATTTTAGCTTCAATAGAAAGGTTAGCTAAAGCAAACGACAAAGCAGACAAAAATAAAGATTAATTGTAAGCATTTATTATATTGGTAATTGCTTACACCAATATAGAAAAGGATAGAATTATGTTCAGCCGTATCAAAGAAGATATTAAAAGTGTCTTTGATAGAGATCCAGCCGCCCGTAATACACTAGAAGTATTGACTAATTATCCTGGTATGCATGCTATTTGGATACATCGCTTGAGTCATAAGTTATGGAAGAACAATTGGCACTTACTTGCTCGTTTAATTTCGACATTTTCTCGTTGGCTAACGGGTGTTGAAATACACCCCGGAGCAACTCTCGGTCGCCGATTTTTTATCGATCACGGCATGGGTATTGTCATTGGTGAAACGGCTGAAATAGGTAATGATGTTACACTTTATCATGGTGTAACGCTTGGTGGTACAAGCTGGAATGCTGGTAAGCGTCATCCAACGTTAGAAGATAATGTGGTTATTGGCGCCGGTGCACAAGTGCTTGGTCCTATAACAATAGGCAAAGGGGGTAAAGTCGGGTCTAATTCAGTTGTGGTAAAAGACTTACCGGCAAATGCCACTGCTGTTGGTATTCCTGCCCGTATTGTTAATGAAAAAAGTAAATCTGAAAAAGATCAACGTGACCAAGCGGCCAAAAAATTTGGTTTCGACGCTTATGCAGTTTCAGCGGACAACCCAGATCCTGTTGCCAAAGCTATTGGTCGCGTTCTAGATCATATGCACTTAATGGATAGTAAGGTGACTGATTTATGCCGAGAAGTAAATCAACTCGGTGGAGAAGTCTGCCAAGAAGCATTACCTGAATTACGTGTTGGTGAATTTGTTGATGATGAAAAAGCAGCCGCTAAACGTCGTGAAAAAGGTGTAGAATCATTCGATCCTGAGATTTAAGTATCATGGTTCTTTAATCCCGCAATAATTTATTCCTGTCAAATTAAGCTATCTATCTGTTAATTCGTTATTTTTTAACTAAATGTATAATACTTGAGTAAAACACTCGGGTATTTAGTTGACTATTTTTTAGGGTTATGTAGAATTACTCATAATTCGATAGGGGCACACAATGAAACTGACTTCAAAAGGGCGTTACGCTGTAACTGCAATGTTAGATGTAGCTATCCACGCAGTATCTGGGCCAGTATCTTTAGCTGATATTTCAGAGCGACAGAGTATATCGTTGTCCTATTTAGAACAACTGTTCTCTCGTTTAAGAAAGTGTGGCTTAGTAAATAGCGTCAGAGGACCAGGCGGTGGTTATCGTTTAGGTATGTGTTCTGCAAAAATTTCAGTTGCCGATGTAATCAATGCGGTGAATGAATCTATTAACGCAACCCGATGCGCAGGTAAAGGAAATTGCCAAAATGGTGTCGAATGCTTAACACATAATTTGTGGGAAGGTTTGAGTGATCAAATCGAAGATTTTTTAAAGAAAATAATGTTGTCAGAACTTGTTGGTCAACAAAATGTAAAATTAATATCAGAACGACAAGATAAAGCTTATGCACGATCAAATAAAGCAATATCACCATTAGAAACATTAATAGAAACCAAAAATATTATGCACGACATGCACTAAATGCGTGTTGTTAAACTGGAGAACGTTAGCGAATGAAGCTTCCTATTTATTTTGATTACTCAGCTACAACACCTGTAGACAAACGTGTTGCAGAAAAAATGATGCAGTATATGACTACTGACGGTTTTTACGGTAACCCTGCATCTCGTTCACACAAATTTGGCTGGCAAGCTGAAGAAGCGGTTGATATTGCACGAAATCAAGTCGCAGAGCTTATTAATGCCGACCCTCGTGAGATTGTTTTTACCTCAGGAGCTACCGAGTCAAATAACCTAGCCATTAAAGGCGCTGCCAACTTTTATCGTAAAAAAGGTAAGCACGTTATTACCTGTAAAACAGAGCATAAGGCTGTTTTAGATACTTGTCGCGAACTAGAGCGTCAAGGTTTTGAAGTGACTTATTTAGATCCTGAGAGCAGTGGTTCGATTGATCTTGATAAATTAGCAGCTGCTATGCGTGATGACACTATATTAGTTAGCATTATGCATCTTAATAATGAAATTGGTGTTATTCAAGACGTCGCTGCAATCGGCGAAATGTGTCGAGCACGTAAAATTGTTTTTCATGTTGATGGTGCACAAAGTGTTGGCAAAATCGAAGTAGACATGGAAAAGTTGAAAATTGATTTAATGTCAATTTCAGCACATAAATTCTATGGTCCAAAAGGTATGGGCGCTATGTATGTACGTCGTAAGCCTCGTATTCGTCTTGAAGCTCAAATGCATGGCGGAGGACACGAACGCGGTATGCGTAGTGGTACATTGCCAACGCATCAAATCGTTGGTTTAGGTGAAGCTTGCCGTATTGCCAAAGAAGAAATTACTCAAGACATCGCTCACGTAACTGAAATGCGTGATCGTTTATGGGCTGGCTTGAACACCATGGAACAAGTTTTTGTTAACGGAGATTTTGATAATCGTTATCCGGGTAACTTAAACGTAAGTTTTAACTTTGTTGAAGGTGAGTCTTTGATTATGGCGCTTAAAGATTTAGCGGTTTCTTCTGGCTCAGCATGTACTTCAGCTAGTTTAGAGCCTTCGTATGTTCTACGTGCTTTAGGTTTAAATGACGAAATGGCACATAGCTCAATTCGTTTTAGCTTTGGCCGTTTTACCACGACTGAAGAAGTAGACTACGCGATTACACTTATTCAAAAATCAATTGGGCATTTACGTGATATGTCACCACTTTGGGAAATGTTCCAAGACGGTATTGATCTAGACTCAATTGAATGGGCTGCTCACTAAGCATCCCCACTAAAAATTTTACTGATGAGCGGGCATTTTGTTTCGTTCATCGCTATTAGGAGAGAAATCATGGCTTATTCAGAAAAAGTAATTGATCACTATGAAAACCCACGTAATGTTGGCTCAATGGATAAAAACGATCCACAAGTAGCAACAGGAATGGTTGGCGCACCGGCATGTGGTGACGTAATGAAGTTACAACTAAAAATCAACGCTGACGGTATTATTGAAGACGCTAAGTTTAAAACTTATGGTTGTGGTTCAGCGATAGCGTCAAGCTCATTAGTTACTGAATGGGTAAAAGGTAAGTCAATTGACGAAGCAGGGAAAATTAAAAATACTGCTATTGCCGAAGAGCTTGCTTTACCGCCTGTAAAAATTCATTGCTCTATTTTGGCTGAAGATGCTATCAAAGCAGCGATTGAAGATTACCGCAGTAAAACTGTTTAAACATCGGAGTTATTTATGAGTGTTACAATGACGAAAGACGCAGCAGACCGTGTTCAGTCATTTATTACCAATCGAGGCAAAGGTCTCGGTTTACGTCTTGGTATTAAAACAACGGGATGTTCTGGTTTAGCTTATGTGATGGAATTTGTTGATGAATTAAATGAAGATGATACGTTGTTTTCAATCTCTGATGTGAATATCATTATCGATGGAAAAAGTTTAGTTTACCTTGACGGTATTGAAGTTGATTTTGTTAAGGAAGGTCTAAACGAAGGTTTTAAATTCACAAACCCGAATGCCAAAGGCGAGTGTGGTTGTGGTGAAAGCTTTAACGTTTAATACCAAGTCTCTAAGCCTTTTAAATATTGCTGAGTAGCAAGTAACTTGGTCGCAGTGGTATATATTTTGTGAACGACTTAATGTTAAGTCGTTCGCTGGAGTTTTTGTGAATTATTTTCAGATTTTCGGTTTTTCAGCACAGTTTGAACTTGATGTTCATAAATTAGCTGAACTCTACCAAACACTACAAAAAAAAGTACATCCAGACAAATTCGCTCATGCTTCTAGCCAAGATCAATTGGTTGCCGTTAAAAAGTCAACTCTAATTAACGATGCATACCAAACGCTAAAAAACCCCTTAAAACGTGCACAATATTTATTAGCATTACGAGAAAGCGCTCAGCCAAATGATCAAGCTTCTTTTAGTGATAATAGTTTTCTAATGCGCCAAATGGAATTGCATGAAATGCTTGACGATGTTAAACACGCAGATGATCATGACGCTGCAATTTCATTGTATGCTGAAGTATTAAATACGGGCTCTCAAGAGCTAACGTTAGCAATGCACAAACTGCTTGACGAAAATACAATACAGTCAAATTTATTAGCGGGTGATAATTTACGTAAATTAAAATTTTACCAAAAATTACGTGTGGATCTTGATAAATTAGAAGATCAACTGTTTGATGAGTGATGATCTCTATTCCAAATGAATTTTTAGTTTAATAAAGTAACCGCAAAGACGTGTTTTTTTATTCACAATGAAATATCATACCGCCCGTTAATCGTAATCGAATATAAAAGAGTCTTAAAATGGCGTTATTACAAATAGCTGAACCCGGACAAAGCACAGTTCCTCATGAACATCGTCTTGCTGCAGGTATCGATTTAGGAACAACTAACTCTCTTATAGCCAGTGTTAAAAGTGGTTTATCTGAAACCTTAGTTGATAACGAAGGACGCGATATATTGCCTTCAGTCGTGAGTTACCAAGATACTGAAATTTTAGTTGGAAATACTGCTAAAGTTCATTCTGTTAGCGATCCAGAAAATACTATTGTTTCAGCCAAACGCCTCATTGGACGTTCTTTAGCTGATATCCGTAAAAAATACCCTTCATTACCTTATTCTTTTACAGGAGATGAAAACCATCCAAGTATCAGTACTCGTACCGGTGAGGTTAACCCAGTGCAAGTCTCAGCTGAAATATTGAAAAGCTTAAAGTTACGTGCTGAAGCTGCTCTAGGTGGTGAACTTACGGGGGTTGTTATTACGGTTCCTGCTTATTTTGACGATGCTCAACGCCATAGTACAAAAGATGCAGCTAAACTGGCTGACTTGAAGGTTTTACGTTTACTTAATGAGCCTACAGCGGCAGCCGTTGCTTATGGTTTAGACAGTGGAAAAGAAGGTGTAATCGCTGTTTATGATTTAGGTGGTGGTACCTTTGATATATCAGTATTACGTTTAAATAATGGTGTTTTTGAAGTGTTGGCTACAGGCGGAGATTCAGCCCTAGGTGGGGATGATTTTGATAATGTTTTGGTTGAACATTTAATTGAACAAGCTGGATTAAAACGTCCATTATCAACAACGCTGGAGCGTCAACTATTACAAAAAGCATGCACGATAAAAGAACAACTAACCGACAGTCATTCCGCGAGTTACTCGTTATCATTAGAAAATAATGAAAGCTTCTCTGGTGAAGTGAATCGCCAAACGTTTGAGTCATTAATTAATGTATTTGTGACTAAAACATTACGTGCTTGTCGCCGTGCTTTGAAAGATGCTGAAATTTCTATAGATGAAGTCATTGAAGTTGTCATGGTAGGTGGTTCAACACGTGTTCCTCTTATACGCCAAGAAGTTGAAAAATACTTTAACCGTTTACCCCTCACCTCAATTGACCCTGATAAAGTTGTTGCCCTTGGCGCCGCAATTCAAGCTGATATTCTAGCCGGTAATAAACCTGACAGTGATATTCTCTTGTTAGATGTTATTCCACTATCGCTTGGCTTAGAAACTATGGGCGGTTTGGTTGAAAAGGTGATACCAAGAAATACAACCATTCCTGTTGCCAAGGCACAAGAATTTACGACGTTTAAAGACGGTCAAACTGCAATGGCAGTGCATGTTCTTCAAGGTGAACGTGAGCTTGTTGAAGATTGTCGTTCATTAGCACGTTTTGAATTACGAGGTATTCCTGCAATGACTGCAGGTGCAGCGCATATCCGTGTTACTTTTAAAGTTGATGCCGACGGTTTACTGGAAGTTTCAGCAATGGAAAAATCAACAGGAGTCGAAACAGGTATTACTGTGAAACCTTCATTCGGGTTAGAAGAACACGAAATTACTAAAATGTTGATGGACTCAATGAGTAATGCAGAACAAGATATTCAAGCGCGTATGCTTAAAGAGCAACAGGTTGAAGCATCTCGTGTTATTGAATCAGTGCAATCTGCACTGCTCAGTGATAGCGCCTTATTAAATGATGATGAAATTACCACAATAAATAATGCAATAAGCGCTTTAGCGAAAATTGCACAAAGTATGGTTACTGATGATATTGAAGCAGCCATTGAAACATTAAATGAAAGTACTGCTATTTTTGCTGAACGTCGTATGGATTCATCGATAAAAACAGCTTTAGCAGGGCATTCAGTAGACGAAGTTTAAAACCTTTTAGGAGCTAACAAAACATGGCGAAAATTATATTCCTTCCGAACGAAGATTTATGCCCAGATGGTGCAGTTATTGAAGCAGTAAAGGGAGAAAGCATACTGAACGTTGCACTGCGTAATGACATTGGTGTAGAGCATGCTTGTGAAAAAGTATGTGCATGTACTACGTGCCACATGATTATTCGTGAAGGCTTTGATTCTATTGCAGAGAGCGATGAACTTGAAGATGACATGCTTGATAGAGCATGGGGCCTAGAGCCTGAATCGCGTTTAGGTTGTCAAGCATTGGTTGGCGATGTAGATTTAGTCGTTGAAATACCGAAATATACAGTGAATATGGTGTCAGAGAATCATTAAATATTCATGAAGTTGATACTAATAGGAAGGGTAATAACAGTGATGTTATTACCCTTTTTCGTTTTAGGCCATATAGGTAACAATAGTATAAATAATACAGCACGCTGTTAATTAAACGTTTGACTATTCAGTGATCAGTGACGTTTGTAATAACCTTATAATTAATATAAATTAACGCTTCATTAACTGATTTTAAAATAATAATTCAGAGTATAGTTATGCAACGTTTCTTAAACATCATTAAAATTACTATCATCACAGTGCTTTGTCTTTTCATTATATTAATCACATTTAACTGGGAAAAAGTAAATCGCCTACATAGTGTTATGACTTTATTCGATAGCGAATTAATCGTTAATAACTTCTCAAATATGAATAAAGCGTTTACCACTCAAGCCATACAAAAAAGTGAACAACCTTTTGAATTTGATCAGTCATTAAAGTTGTTACCCGACACATTTTCTTATCGTAAAAAATCAACATCAGTTAATGAGTTTCTCACCCGAAGGGCGACTACCGCTCTTCTGGTGTTAAAAAAAGACCATATTACTTATGAAAATTATTACTTAGACACGCAAAGTATGGACAAACGAATTTCCTGGTCAATGGCAAAGTCTTTTGTTTCTATTTTATTTGGAATGCAGGTAGATGCGGGTAAAATTGATATTGAGAAAAGCGTAGACTTTTACTTACCTGAAATGAAAAATTCTGGTTATGAAAATATCAAAGTAAAACATGTTTTGCAAATGTCATCGGGTGTGAAATGGGATGAAGATTATCAAGATTTCAATTCAGACATTAATAAAATGGGCAGGGTTCTAGCCATTGGCGGTTCATTAGATGAAATGACGTCAGAACTGGAAGCTGAATCTGAACCAGGGCAAAGGTTTCATTACGTAAGTATGGACACTCATGTTATTGGCATGATCGTCAGAAGAGTCTCAGGAAAGTCGTTAGCATTACTTCTTCAAGAAAACATCTGGCAGAAAATAGGAATGGAAAGTAATGCCGATTGGATCACCGACTCACAAGGCGCGGCTTTTGCTCTTGGTGGTCTTAATGCTATTACGCGTGATTATGCGCGTTTTGGTCGTTTGTTGGCCAATAATGGGCAATGGCAAGATCAACAGTTGGTTTCTCCAGATTGGATCAAATCAGCTACTACAGCAAATGCTGAGTACTTAAAATCAACCAAAGATAAACTCGGATATGGGTATCAAATATGGTTGCCAACCTTGGCAGAAGAAGGTGAGTTTTTTTGTGTTGGCGTTTATGGGCAATATATCTATGTGAATCAAAAAGAAAGTGTTGTGATTGTAAAAAATAGTGCAGACAAACTATTTCAAGATAATCTAAATTCAAAACAAGAAACAATCGCGTTTTTTCGAGCGATAGTTAGGTCATTAAAATAAAAATATTTTCGGCATACAATGAATAAGTTTACATTCATGACATTTATAAATAGCAGACCACTTTAGGATGGCTTGCTCTATGAGTATTTAGAAAGTAAGCTAATTCAATATTTTTATCATTAATTCGATGAATACGTATATGATTAGAAATTTATCGACTTAAATAAAATGGCTGCACCTTAATAATATGATGACCGTTGCATTACATTTTAAACAACTTTTAGGCAATAAAATTTGTACGAACTCTCTAAATCAGACACGATCAAAAGTTTAACTATAACTAATAAGTTTGCCACCGATATCCTTTTATTAAGTACTATTAATGAAATCTGGCTGTATTTAGCACAAAATATTGTTCAAAAACTCGGTTTTGAAGATGCTGTTATATACACGCTAGATCCAGGTGGAGATACGTTAAGCCGAATGGCTGGCTTTGAAAAAAAAGAACGCATTAATAATGACCAAAAAAATGCTACAAAAATAAGAAACACTTTGTCTAACGCTATTGTAATTCCTTTTAATAAAGGCGTTATTGGTAAGGTGGCAGCAACTAAAAAACCTATATTAGTCAATGATACTCGAGAGTTTGAAAGTTACATTGTTGATGACGAAAATACCTTATCTGAGTTAGCTGTTCCCATTTTATTTAATGACCAACTATTAGGTGTTATTGACTCAGAACATGCCAGCGTTAATTTTTACACAGAATACCACCTTAGAACACTCACGGCGTTAGCGACGATTACCGCAATGAAGATATCTCAAATGAATAAGGTTGATGTATTGGAAGATATTATTGAAAATTTAGAGTACGCTAATAAAATCCAAGACGCCTTATTTGAAATAGCCGAAATAATTTTTAATACCACGAGTATTGACGAATTTTATCAACATTTACATCAATGTATTGGTCGCCTTACTCTTGCAAAAAACTTTTTTGTTGCGCTATTAAAAGATGATGGAAAAAGAATTGATTTCCCTTATGCTATCGATGAACTTGATCCTAACTTAGCGTTTATAAGTCTAGAGATCGATCCTGAATTATTAAGCATAACGGGTTATGCCTTAGCTAAAGAGCAGCCATTTTTACTTTATGAGCAAGACATTCAAAAGATGATCGATGAAAAAAAGATCTATATTCGGGGTAGTATTCCTAAAGCATGGTTAGGAGTCCCTTTTGGTAGTGGTTTAAATAAAGGGATTGTTGTTGTACAAAGTTATAGTTCAGAATTCTTGTTTCAAGAAAAAGATAAGCAATTGTTAATGTTTGTTGCTAAGCATATTAATAATGCTATTGAAAGGATGGAAGCTAAGCAAAAGCTTCAGTTTTTAGCATTACATGACCCTTTAACTGACTTACCTAACAGATCACTTTTTAAAGATAGGATCCAACACGCATTCTTACATTGTCAGAATAATCGCTCTAACAATATCGCTATATTGTTTGTTGATGTTGATAGATTTAAGCAAGTTAACGACACTTATGGACATCATGTTGGTGATAAGTTACTTATCGCGATTGTGAAATCAATTAATCTAGTTTTAAGGCAAACCGATACACTCGCAAGATTAGGGGGAGATGAGTTTGCCATATTGCTTGACTCAAATATTGACCACGATACTATTTGTAGGATTACTGAAAGTATAATTTCTGCTGTCTCTCATCCTTTCAATATCGAAGGGTTGAATATTTTTAGTAGTGTAAGTATTGGCATTTCAACTTATCACGATACGAGTGATAGTGCAGAAAAGCTATTAATTGACGCTGATCATGCTATGTACCAAGCTAAGTTGCAAGGACGTAATCAATACGTATTTTTTGAAGCGCTTGAAGAACAAAATAAATCCACGAATGTTAAGTTAGAATATGATTTTGATAATGCAATTAAAAATCAAGAGTTTATTGGTAGTTATCAACCGTTAATTGATTTTTATACCGGTGATGTTATTGGTGCTGAAGTATTGGTGCGTTGGCAGCATCCTAAATTAGGACTTTTGTTTCCTGATGTTTTTATTCCTATTTTAGAAAAGTCAGGACAAATTGTTCAACTTGATCTTTATATGCTGAAGTTGGCGGTAAGTAACCTAAATATGTGGGTTGACTGGCTTCCTCAAAAATTCAAACTGAGTGTTAATGTATCAACGTCTGGCTTTGCATCACAAGATTTTATTTGTTATATGCAAGAACAACACTTGAAATCTGCGATTATTATTAAGCAATTATGCGTAGAAATTACTGAAGAAAGTTTGATTTTAAACGTTGATGCGGTGAAAAGGCATTTAGATATTTTGAAAACAATTAATGTACCCGTTGCATTGGACGACTTTGGAACAGGCTACTCTTCACTGAGTTATTTACATCAATTTTCTTTAGATTACCTCAAAATTGATAAAAGTTTCGTTGACGATTTAAACGAAGACAGTAACAAAGTTCTGATATTAGATGCAGTCGTTAAACTAGCAAAAACATTAAAAATAAAAACTACTGCAGAAGGTATTGAAACTGCAGAGCAATATCAAAAACTTAAAGAAATTGGCTGCGATTTAGGGCAAGGGTATCATATTGCAAAACCGTTATTTGATTCCGAATTTAAATGCTTTTTGTTAGATAAAATCAATTAACATAAAACAGATTAGGCTCCGCCTATTTTAATCCTTTAATCCTTAGCATAACAAGTATCCTCAATAATATTACGATCCTAAAGCAAATAAACCGACAGTATAGTTTCTGAAATTGCTGAATTTTTGTTTAAAATGAATAAAATAATAAGGAGGAACCCATAATTATAAATAACAAAAAAGAGTCATATACTAATTGCGCTTTTAAAAATGTAGTCTGTTGCTTTTGTGAGATTCGTGAGCAAAGTCCTGTTTTATTCAATTATGACAGTCAACTCTGTCTTGGATGATTTTTTTAGAGGCGTTTAGAATTAAAGACCCCAAGGAGACAAATATAATTCTAAACATATCGAAAAGTCAGTACGTTAGAGGTAAAAATGGTGCAATATAGTTTTCAATTTTTTCCTCGTACGATCATTATCTATACTATTCTGTATGTATATGTCCAGACACGGGTACAATACCTTCTATATTTAATCCTTCAGCCGAATCAACAATGTTGATAGTGTGATAGTTAAATGCAAAAGACATTGCTTGTAAGGGACATTGCTTTTGACCTTCAACCCACAATTCTTTATGCGTATTAGCTTTTATTTGTCGTATAGCATGAGGTGTAGAAAATTCCATCATTAAATCCTTTTAATATTTTACTTGACGTTTTATCTAATAAATAATCATAGAACAGTTTTATTATAAGTCTAGAAGTTATTAGCTTAATTAAAATTTTTAAATAGGTGTCGATACAAAAAACCTTGAACAAAATCGACATTTAGTTGCTTGGCAAATTGCATATCCTCTAAAGTTTCAACCCCTTCCAAAATAACCTTTTTATTTGCACTATGGGCATAACTGATCATAGATTTAACAAGAAGCATGAAGTTGCTATTAGACCTATTATTGACGACATATTTATCAAGCTTAATATAATCAACTAATTGAATCACAGCTGTTGATACCATAGATTGTGGATTGCAAAGGTCATCAATTGCCGTATGTATATTATTTTTCGATAGATTATCTATCATCGCTAAACTCATAATTGCATCATTTATTTCAGAATTTTCAATAAGTTCGACAATTATTTTTGACTTCTTATAATCTTTAAATAACTTCAAAAAAGGATTGTCACTCTTTAATGCCCCTGTTGAAAAGTATGAGTCTTGGTCTAAATTCACAAATATGTCTACTGTATTAGGCGCATATGAAAGTTGTAATTTTTTCTGTTGATATTCAACTTGAAACAGACTTAAAGGACTGTCATGTAAAGAAGAGTAAACAAGATCAGGCCTTATTGTTGAATGATCTCTATTGAAGAACCTGGATAGACATTCAAAAGCATAGATTTCTTGGGTC
Organism: Alteromonadaceae bacterium; assembly: GCA_041890515.1. GTDB lineage: Bacteria > Pseudomonadota > Gammaproteobacteria > Enterobacterales > Alteromonadaceae > Colwellia_A. Next base: position 1,174 of record JASDWX010000081.1, on the reverse strand, counting down.
TTGATACAAACAATAGGTTGATATTCAACGCCGTAACGTTGACTTTCCATTAATTCTATTAAGGTTGAAGGTGAAAGATGTGTTTTATTTTTCATTAAATGAGGAGGTCGCCTTAGGGCTAACCTGTCCCTACCGCTTAAATGTAATCGCATTGTAAATGAGAATCATTATCATGTGAAGCTATTAGTTATTCATCTACAAGTCATATTTAATACCCTCAATGAAAAAAGATAAAATTTTAGCTAAAGAGAGATTAAGCTGTTAGAATTCGCGCGAATTTTTAGTAGCCCAATATCGTCAATCATATTTAATTAAGGAGTGCATTATGTCTAAATTTTTCTATCGAGGTACTCCAGATGTCATGGGAAGTCATGGAACTGCAGGCTATAAACCTAACCGTGATGTAAAGCTTGGAAGTGCAGAAAAACCATTAACCCTTATTGTTGGTTCAGAGCAAAGAGAGAAAGAAATTGAAATTATTGTTGCGGCGCATAATTTCGTGGCTAATATAGAAATTAATGTAAATAAAGAAGAAAATATAAGTGAACTTGATGCGATGCTGAATACCCCTAAAACACAGCGCTTCGAAAAAACGCCTAAAAGAAATGATCTTTGTTCGTGTGGCAGTACTAAAAAATACAAAAAATGCTGTGGTTAATAAGCTAAACCAATTGCTTGTATATAATTAAAGGCTGATAATAGATTTTGGCTATTTATATTAACCAGTTATGGAAAAAAATCCCAAAGTGACAGATACTTATACTTTAGGGAGTAAATAAGTGAAAAAAATCAGTCTCACGCAAGATGATAATCTATCATTCAAAGTTAGCCAACAACTATCACCAAAAGAATCTCAACGTTTTGATCTCTATTTCTCTCTTCCCGAAGAAATGGGGATTAATACTATAACCCTAAGTGAAGATAACTACTTTCACAGTAGTATTAAAAGCAATTGCGCTTATTTTTCTCGTCAAGTACATTTACCACTAGTTAGAAGTCGATTTATTAGCCAAAAGAAAGGTGAAAAGACTGATTATCGTAGTAATCTAAATTTATTTTCATATCAATTTAGGGTCGCTCTCGAAACAGATATTAAACAAGCATTACAAGAACGTGATATAGAAAAGTTTTATCTGTATGCCCTTGAGCCTGTCTCTTATACACATCTCGCAGG
>JASDWX010000080.1:7520-16285 GCA_041890515.1 Alteromonadaceae bacterium | reverse complement strand
AATGCGATGCTTGCCAAATACACCATTACCGCGGTGAGCGGTTTAGTTCTTTGTAGCAGGAGTGACGGTTAACCTATCTCAGTTTGGGGCACAAAGCGCCTCAGAAATAGTTGTGCCAATGTTGGGATTTGGATTATATTCTATAATGGACAAATCTGTTCAAATTAACCAATCCCGTTAATTATTTTCAATTCTAAATAATTTATCATCTTGGGACAGTGACAACACTTGGTACTCAGGCTTATCTAGTTCCTTTGGTAACTTGTCACGGAGTATGGGGACAATAAGCTGACAATTGGCGCTAATCACTTCTTTAACAAGCCCAACGATCTGGTTATCATCTACCACTTCCATTTGGTCATGCAAAATAAAATGCAGGCTTGGTATGTTTTCTTTATCTGCAAATTTAACATATGCAATATCAAAAGCGGCTATTTCGCCTTTTTTCTTCCCAGTACCAGTTTGTCCATTTACTGAGTCAATATTGAGCTTATAAAACGAAGTTTCGGTATTCTTGGCTTTTTCAAAGGGAGCGCTCATTGCAAATTTCTCACCATATAATCGCTGAGAAATATCAGAAAAGAAAACGTTAAACGCGGTGACACGCTCCTGTACGAGTCCGTCGAGGTCAAGTATTGATGCATCAATATTCATCAGCTTCAGATCGATTTCCACCAAAGTTTCCTTAGCTTTTCGTAGCTGTTCTTGTTTCTCTTCCAATCGTCCCTTTTGCTCATGCAGGATGTTAAGTTCGGTAATTATTAGCTCAAGCTCCTCTAGAGCATCTGCTTTTTGCAATGAGTCTACGAGTTCTTGCTCTTTAATTAATCCAGTTTGTATATCAGAAATTAGTCCGGTTAACTGTTCTTGTATTCTTGGCAGTTCAGCCGTCACATAGTGAACCTTTTCCAAAATCATTGTGTTATGAAATGAAACAATGTCCTCGTAACTTTTTTCCAAGTTAGGAATGAACACCTTTGCTTTAGAGTACAGCGCGGCGACTTGTGACACTTCATCACTTGCGATATCCCGTTCAAGTTCAGTTCGGCTTTCCTCTATCAATTCTTTTCGAAGGCTAAGCAGGCTTTGTTTAGCATACAATGAATTTAAATTAGCTTTTATTTCATTTAGCGAAGCTAACTCACCTTCATAATCTTCATTTATGTTGAAATTAGTTTTCTTGTATTCAAACTCTTCAATGTCACGCTCAACAATCGTTAAAAACTGCTTTATCTTTGATTCACTATCCACACTTTCTAAGCGGTTCACTTGCTTGTCCTCACTCTTCCTGTCTTCTAGAAGGCTGCGTTTTTTTTCCGCATCTGGGTAACTCACACCTAACCAAAACAGATATAATGCCTCGTACTCTTCAAGTCTACCAAAACTGCCAAGTACCTTGATGGTATTTTCCAAACGCTCTGCGTCATCTCGTATATTTTTGGCTTTTAGCTGTTTGAAAGTTGGCTTATCATCCTCGTAGCCAAAAATAAGCCTTTTAAGCTCGCTATCTAAGTCACTTAGTTTAACTGGCTCATTATTGATTTCTAGAATTTTTTTGCGATAGTTTAAGAAGTTTCTTCGGATCTCAACCTGTTTGGAATATAGATCATCAAGGCTATCTCGGAGCCTAAGCGTTATCAAAACTTCGTTATCGATTAGAAAGGCTTTGACCTCTTCATTGTTGTTCTTTTTAAATTCTTTGCTTTGGTAAATACCTGTATCTGAACCACCTAAGCAAAAATTAATCAACCGTAAAACCGTTGTTTTACCTATATTGTTGCCAGATTGTTTTTTGCTTCCCTCGGCTAACTTAGTCTCATCAACGATGAAATTAATCCCCTTATGGAAATTAATTTCACGTATTATCTGACCTTCGCTTTCAATGGTTAACGACTTTAAGAACATTGTTCGATGATCCCTTTATTAGACTTGATAGCCCCAAGTAAATATAGCCAATCGAGCGTCAAAATAAAAAGCTTGATCGAAATATTTTCCTGTTGGCGTAGTGCTTGGTAAATATCTAAAAAATCACCAACACCACCGCTTGCTTGTAGCACTTCAAGCGCTTTAGCGCCAAGATAATATACTTGGCGCTGAGGGTGCGTATCTTGATTAACGATCACTTACTGGGCTCCTCTAATATCTTACAACGCATAAAGGCATCAACCATCACAATGGAAACCGCGAATTCTACCTCTTCATAAGGTAAATCACTATCATTATTGCCACTGGCGTCTATTTGCTCATGTAATTGCCGCTTTACGTATTCAAAAAGTTGGTCAGCATGAAGTTTTACATTGACTAACGATTGATCGTTTCCAAGAGCTTTACCTTTTGCTTTAAGGTAAGTGCTTTTCACATTCCTCAAAAGAGTTATTTTGCGAGTGCTACCAGCGCGTTCAAGCTCATTATAGAGTGTATTAATTTTACCTTGGTAGACGCAGTAATCAAGGATTATGCCGCGGTTTTCTACCACGTTGTTATGGGTTAATTTGTCTTCGACAGAGAAACTATTAGTAATAACTTCTTCATCTTCTTTTATGTCTTCGATATCAATGACTGACATTTTATTGATAACGTGAGCTAACAAGGAGGGTCTTTTGGATAGAGGCTGATCTACTGAACAACGTATTTCCATTTCACGCTCATGATTCTTCTTAATTTTTTTTATAACACAGACAGTGTACTTTTCAACGTCATCTGTTTCGTGGTGATGCGGTGGACAAAGCAGGACAAGGTTCTTGTAATCGGCGCGTTGCTTATCACTCATGTCAGCATTCCAACGTTCGCCACCAACTTTGGCCGCTTCAATATGGCAGATATTGGAATGCTTACCAGTAGTTTCATGACTCATTTCCTCTTCACAACCAGGAAAAGCGCACTTATTTCTAGAAAGCCCAAACAAGCGCTGTCTCGTTAAATTTGTATAGCTTCTTGGGCCTGCCATTTAAAATCCTTACTGCTAATATTCGTTATCAATTTGAAATCTATTATTACCAACCTTTCTTATAAAGAAAACTGACATTACCAAGAGTTTATTATGAATATTCAATGACTTTGAATCAGTCAATCGTTTTGACTGTAATTTATCACTAATAATTAAGCGGTGCAACGCATGAGAGTTTTGTTAACTATCAGCAAAAATCTAACATCACACCATTCGGAATATGAGCATTAGAAAATGTAGCCCGAATTCCAAAAGTCACAACTATCATCGAAACAATATTCATCTTACTTTTGCGCGAAATCGCAATAGAAAATACTGCTAATTTCAACTAACTTTGAAGATGGTGGCCATAACATTGCTGATAATTAACAGGGAAATTAGGACTATTTTGTGGCAAAATCTTAAATTGGTTAACTGAGTTTTGAGTTTGATACTTTATTACTCTTCCACACTAATCAACCTTAACAACCTATTATGACACAGTGACAAAATAACGATTCATCAACCAGCCAAACCTCCTTCTAATAACAGACACAGACAATATGCTCCAAAGATGCACGAATATCGCGCTGTGACACTGTCACAATTGCACTCAATAGCTCTCTATGATGACTTTGTAAAATAAATGACATTGAGATCAGCCGATGACTTCAACTGATATTTATCTTTTTCAATAAAAGAAAAAGACGTCCTATTGGCGCAAGCCGATAAGAAATGGGCCACTCAAATATTTTGGTAATTATGCATCTTGCGCAAGTAATAATTTTGATTGTAATAACCCAATTAAATCAACGTTCACATAACGTACAACTGTATAAAAACTTAGTGCTTTTTGAGCATTTATTGACTATATTTATCTCTCCAGTAACAAAGAGGGGAATATTATGACAGTACGGATCATCGATACTTGCATGCATAACCCAAATATTAAAACGTACGCGCAGCAGTTGCGTTCCGATCATGGTCTTGTTGTCAGTACAAGCAACAACGGCTGTGAGCCCAACGAGTACGAAGTCGTTGAACGATACAATTGGTTTTTACGTTAAGATGCCTCACGCGTCTCCGGCCATTGCGCTGAGATAGCCTTGACAGAAGCCATGGCAGATAACGATAAGGTTGATCACATTTTGATGTCGTATCAGTTAACGTGGATCAACCCAAATTTCAGCGTATTGCTCTGCGATGAAGACGAGAACCGCAGCGCTGTGTTGATTTTGTCCGAGTTACCTGAACAACTACGCGAAATAAATACAGAGCACAACGTCGATCTCATGGCATTGTTGAATGCCAAGTGGCCAGGCTTTACCATTCCCCCTTACCATCATTTAGCACTCTCCATCGAGGGTGGAGTGATCTTGCTGAGTGGGATCACCATCAGCGACGATGGTGTGTCATGAATGACAAGAAAAGTCCTTATGATCTGGTAGTGGCCAGTTCTATAGTGGAGATCATTTGCATCAAAGCCCCCCGTCGATCATGAAGTCGATCTCTTAGCTGAGCTACGACTAGTGCTTAAAGATGGTTTTCGCTTAGATAGTCAGGTCGGACTGGGTCATGCTTTCGCTATGAGTTACTCAAAGAAGATCCTTACGCGCTAGTGTATGGCTGGCTCCTCAGTTGCTATGGTGTTGTTAATAAAAATGGGGACTTAAGCGCGGTGACACTTGACATCATTCTACGCCTTAATCGACCGAGTGTAGTTATGGCGGAGGAAGAGGGAGCTGCTTTTTTTGGTGTCACCCATAATGACGATAAGGTTCACTAGTCGTGGGAGCGATCACGATTGTCGGGATTGAGTACAGAAATTGCGTTTAAATAATAATTAGAGTTGATTTATTCTACAGCGGAGCTTAAGGGCTATATGTAAGTTCGAGTGGCAAGGTTGCCTTTTGATGTTGTCTAATGGTGCGGAAAGGGGGATTCGAACCCCCACAGGCTTTCGCCTACCAGCCCCTCAAGCTGGCGTGTCTACCGTTCCACCACTTCCGCATTTTAGACAAAAAATGAACAATAGATTTGACCATTTTTTTTCTTAGCATTGAATGTTCACACAGAGGATTTTTGAACACTCAATTTTGTACAACTAATTTACCACATAAGCTAAACTAACTAAACAGGTAACTCGTTGTTATAAGTGGTTTAAAGTAAAAACCACTCACTCACTCACTAGCTCATTGGACATTTTTAGCGCTTTATTTGCCAATTCCGCCACAACCGCGCAATACTAAAGTTATACTATCTTTTTTATAAGTTATTTCGCTAATAATGAGGTTAATTAGCTAATTTGATTTTTAGAGGCTATTACCCCTCAATATGGCATGTAATTCTGCCATATTTACAAAACTATTTTGGTATATCGCTGTCGCTATCTTTTTCAGTAGCAGCAGGTACATCATTATTTTCTATCGATATTGGCTCAATACTTTCAGTAGGTATTGAAGAATCTCCTGGAATAGTTTGTTCAACTGGAGTATTTAAGTCGTTCCATTCATCAGTCGACTTAATTCTATTCGCTGTTAAGTTACCTAACACTAAACTGATAACAAAGAAAGCAATCGCTAACCATGTAGTCGCTTTTGTTAAAAAGTTACCTGAACCACTTGAACCGAATATTGTTGCTGATGAACCAGCACCAAAAGATGCCCCCATATCTGCGCCTTTACCCTGTTGGATTAAGACTAAACCAATTAAACTAATTGAAACTAATAAATAAGCGATAATTAACGATTGATACAACATTTTAAGATCCTTTGGCTGACGAGCAAATTATTTTAAATTCGTCGACTTTTAAACTAGCACCACCGATAAGACCACCGTCAATATCAGCTTGTGCAAATAATTCTTCACAGTTAGCAGCATTTACGCTGCCACCGTATAATAATGACACTTTATTCGCGATAATTTTATCAGCATTTGCTAAAAATTGTCGAATAAATAAGTGTGTAGCTTGTGCCATTTCTGGTGATGCTGTTTTTCCGGTGCCAATGGCCCAAACAGGCTCATAAGCTATAACAACATCATTAAATTTTTCTATACCTATCAAATCAATTACTGGCTGCAATTGCGAAGCTAATATTATATCAGTTTGTTCAGCTGTTCTTTCTTCCTCACTTTCACCGATACACAAAATAGGTGTTAAACCTGCGTTAAGCACAGATTTAACTTTATGAGCAACTTGCGTACTTGTTTCTTTGTAAAGGCTTCTACGTTCAGAATGCCCTACAATAACATAGTTTACAGAAACTTCATTGAGCATATCTGTTGATATCTCACCAGTATATGCCCCGCTTTTATGTTCACTTACATTTTGTGCACCCAAATGAATATGAGGTTGCAAATGTTCGTTTTCAGCACAGATTGAAAATGCCGATAAATAAGGAGAAGCAGGACAAACAACAACGTCAACATTTTCAGCTAGTTTGACACTATTTAATCCTGAAATCATTTCTTTTATAAGCGACAAACTGCCATTCATTTTCCAGTTTGCTGCTACTATTGCTTGTCTTTTCATTTATCTTTCCTAATTAAAGCGGCGAGATATTAACTAACCTGCGAACAAGATACAAGTGTTTACCTTAATATCTTGTTCATTTGCTTATTATTCAACCGTCTTACTGATATTTTGCTTAGCAAGCAGCTTTTACTGCATCTGCTATTACATTGGCTAACTCGGTAACTTCTGTCAGTTCAGGTCCTTCAACCATGACACGGATCAAAGGCTCTGTACCCGATTTACGTAATAACACTCTGCCACGTCCTGATAGTTTTTCATTAACGGTATGAACAGCAGCGGCTACATTTTGAGCTGACAAAGGGTCATTATTGCCTGAAAATCTAACGTTTACTAAGACCTGCGGTAATTTTGTCATGCCTTGACGGAGTTCATGCAACGACTTATCACCACTACAAATAGCGGTTAATACATTTAAAGCCGCAATAATACCATCGCCCGTAGATGTATGTTTTAAGTTAATAACGTGCCCGGAGTTTTCCGCTCCAAGTTGCCAGCCATTACTATTCAGCATTTCCATAACATAACGGTCGCCAACCTTACTTCTAGCAAAAGGAATACCCATGTCTGCTAGTGCTATTTCAAGCCCCATATTACTCATAAGTGTTCCGACAACACCTCCTCGCATAGTACCACTTTGTAAATCGTTTGCAGCGATTACATAGACACATTCATCACCGTCAAGAATATATCCGGTGTGGTCTACCATCATCAAACGGTCTCCATCACCATCAAGCGCGATACCTAAGTCAGCTTTGTGTTCAACAACAGCCTTACTAATAGCATCCATTGATGTTGCACCACATTCGTCATTTATATTGGTACCATTAGGCGACGTGCCTATTTCAATAACTTCAGCGCCTAATTCACGAAATACATTCGGTGCGATGTGATATGTTGCTCCATGAGCACAATCAACTACAATTTTGAAACCATTTAATGAATATTGACTTGGAAAGTTACTTTTACAAAATTCAATATAGCGACCTGCAGCATCATCAATACGTGTTGCTTTACCTAATTTGGCAGACTCAACACAACCCATTTCTTTATCTAGCTCAGCTTCAATAGCAAGCTCAACAGTATCAGGTAATTTTTCACCATTTTGTGAGAAGAACTTTATACCGTTATCATAAAATGGGTTATGCGAAGCACTGATAACTATACCGGCTTCTGCACGAAAAGTTTTGGTGAGATAAGCAATACCAGGAGTTGGCATGGGTCCTAATAACCCTATATCAATACCCGCAGCAGAAAAACCAGCTTCTAAAGCTGATTCAAGCATATAGCCAGAAATACGAGTATCTTTACCAATAAGTACTTTTTTCGTGCCTTGTGCAGCTAGTACTCGACCAGCAGCGTAGCCTAACTTCATGAAGAACCCTGCAGTAATAGGATATTGCCCTACAAGGCCTCGTATACCATCAGTTCCAAAATACCTTCTTTCTGACATTTTATTTGTCCTTTATATATTTATATTTTTTAATGTAATTGATAATTATTTATTTACAATCGTTGCTTGTAGTATTTTTAATGTATCCACGGTTTCTTTAACGTCGTGAACACGAATAATTTTTGCACCCTGTTGGGCAGCAATCATAGCTGTAGCTAAACTACCCGCTAAGCGATCAGTAACCTCTCTATTGAGAAGATTACCAATCATCGACTTTCTCGATAATCCTGCCAACAAAGGAAGGTTTAATGAATGAAATTTCGAGATATTGGCTAATAAACAGTAATTTTGTTCTAACGATTTTCCAAAACCAAAACCTGGATCTAAAATTAGTCTTGACCTGTTAATACCCGCTTGTTTGCAAGTCAATATACGTGCTTCAAAAAAACCACAAATATCGCTAATTAAATTTTCATAATATGGCTCATGTTGCATCGTTCTGGGTAAACCTTTCATGTGCATCAAACAAATAGCTACACTTTGATCTTGAGCTAACACATGTAAACAATCATTATTTTGTAACGCTCTGACATCATTAATAATTCCTGCACCATGAGTAATCGCTTCAGACATGACTACAGCTTTACTTGTATCAATTGACACTATGATATCAAATCGTTTTTTAATCGCTTTTAATACAGGAATAACGCGTTCTAATTCATCTTTTTCGGACACGTCTTGGGCACCAGGTCTTGTAGACTCTCCGCCGATGTCAATAATACTCGCACCAGCGAAAATCATTTTTTCAACTTGATCTAATGCGACATCAATTCGAGAGAATTTTCCACCATCAGAAAAGGAATCGGGGGTAACATTTAGAATGCCCATTACTTGAGGCATTTCTATGTTTAGGG